>JAFCZY010000277.1 GCA_019314105.1 Deltaproteobacteria bacterium | reverse complement strand
ATAGATTTAAAAAAGTGCTTTCACATAAAAAAAGTTTTTCAGATTTACAAGGGCCGATAGACTGGTTGATAAAAGCCGGGTTAATCATTAAAGTCAAAATTTGCAATAGAGCGGAATTGCCCTTGGAAAGCTTTTGCAAAAATAATATTTTTAAATTGTTTCTTTTTGATATTGGATTGCTGGGCGCTATGCTGGATTTACCGCCCAAAACAATCATTTCACAGGATTTTGGAATTGCTAAAGGCTATTTTGCTGAAAATTATGTTGCTCAGGAATTTCTTTCAGTCGGTATTTCAAAATTGTATTCGTGGTCTGAAAGAAATTCTGAAATTGAATTTTTAAGAGTGGTGGATGAGAATATTATTCCGGTTGAAGTAAAATCAGGAACAAGAACTCAAGCAAAAAGTCTGGGTCAGTTTATCAATAAATATTCACCTGAAAAAGCAATAACATTAACCGGAAAACCACTGAATAAAACGCCTGGGTTAAAAGTTAATAATTATCCTCTATACCTTGCAGGCAAAATCTGTAATCAAACTTGAATCTATCCTTTATAACACTCGTTTAAACAGCTTTTCAATTTGATGCTTGGTCCATGAAATCATGATCGGGCGGCCATGGGGGCAATGACGGGGATTTTCACAGTGGTCAAGATCAGACAGCAGGGTTTCCATTTCACGTCGGTCAAGGGTTAAATTGGCACGAATGGCGCTATGACAGGCCATCAAAATCAGACAGTTTTCAAGCCAGTCTTCTTTTGAAAAGGTGTTTTTTTTGATCAGGGCTGTTTCAAGGATTTCAAGAATAATCGGCTTGATCTCTTTTTCATCAATGAGGGCCGGCACCGCTTTTACGACAAAGGTTGTGTCTCCGAAGGGTTCAATGATCATGCCCAGGGCTTTTAAGTCATCCAGAATTTTGAACAGGAGATCGGCTTCCTTAAAGTTTAAGTCAAGGGTTTCCGGTACTGCCAGGGTCTGACTTTGAACCTTCAGTGACTGATACCGGCGTTTCAGATTTTCGTATACAATCCGTTCATGGGCGGCATGCTGATCCACCAGCATCAGCCCGTCTTGGGATTCTGCCAGGATATAGGTTCCCAGAATCTGCCCGATGAGTCTTGGTTTTGAGTTTTGAATTTTGGGTTTTGAGTTATTGTATGTAAATTTTGGAGAGAATTTTTGCGATGCAGGGAAAGGTGTTGGCCAGTCCATGGAAGATTGTTCAATTTTATCCATTTGGTCCGGCTTAAATGCTTCATCTGAATATTCAAATTTTTCAACCTGTGTTTTTGAATACGCCATTATGTTCTGCTGTTCACGGGACAGGGCGGTTCCAATCGTTTCCGACACGGCCTGATACACCCGTTGGCCGTTAAAAAATTTGATCTCCCGTTTAGACGGATGAACATTCACATCCACCTGATCAAAGGGAATATCAATAAAAATGACAACCAGAGGGAATTTCCCTTTCATGATCCTGCCTCTGTACCCCTGAAAAATCGCTGAGACAAGTCCCCGGTCATACACCAGTCGATGATTCACAAACAAAAAAATCTTTGATGAGGTGCTTCTTGTGACGGACGGGTTGGCGCAATATCCGTGAATATGGATACCGTCACCTGAAAACTCAAATTTGTACAATTTGTCAGCAACGTCCCTTCCCAGAACACCAATAGCTCTTTGGAGCAGATCATCAGAGGATGAAAAGCTTTTTTGCAGCGTATTGTTTAAAAACAGCCTGAACTGGATGTGAGGATTACCAAGAGCCAGGCCGGATATGACATCAGCGATATGGCTGACTTCCGTATTATCGGATTTTAAAAATTTCTTTCTTGCCGGTGTGTTGAAAAAAAGATTTTTCACTTCCACCATGGTGCCGACCGGCGCCCCGGCATCAGAGACATTTTGTATTTTCCCGCCGACAATATCTATTTTTGTTCCGATATTACTGTTTTTTGTCCGGGTGACAAGACTGAACTTTGAAACCGATGCAATGGAAGGAAGTGCCTCTCCCCTGAATCCCATGGTTGAGATGGAAAAAAGATCGTTTTTAGTAAATATCTTGCTGGTGGCATATCGTTCTATGGATAAAAGCGCATCATCCCTTAAAAGGCCGATACCGTTATCAGAAACCCTGATGAATGATTTCCCGCCTCTTCCTGCCTCAATGGTAATGCTGGTGGATCCGGCATCAATCGCATTTTCAACCAGCTCTTTCACCACCGAGGACGGTCTTTGGACCACTTCTCCGGCGGCAATCTGGTTGGAAAGGATTTCAGGCAGGATTCTGATGGTCATCATTTTTTACAAACCTTAACAGAAATTCAGACTCTTTCGGGGTTAAATCAAATTGAAAACCCGCCTCATCCACGAATTTTACAGGATTAATATCAGAATTTTCTTTTCTTTTTTCTGAAATCCACTTGACTGCTTTTCTTAATTTCTCCCCCTGGGGTTGCAGTGTTGCCATATTGCATCTCCTTTATATTTAAAGATCCGGAAACTTTTTATCTAACTGGATTGTTTTTTCAACCCCATACCCTGCCCTTAAAAGAGACATCTCATCAAACCGATTTGCCATCATCTGAATACCAATGGGAAGCCCTTTTGAAGAATAGCCTGCCGGGACGGATATCCCGGGAACACCGGCCATATTGGCGGAAAGTGTGAAAATATCTGTCAAGTACATGGTTAAAGGGTCATCCATATTCTCACCGATTTTAAACGCAGGCGCAGGCGCCACCGGAGACAGAATCAAATCACAGGTTTTAAAAGCGTTTGAAAAATCCTCCATAATCAGTGTTCGAACCTGTGATGCCCGTCCATAATAGGCATCATAATAGCCGGCTGACAGTGCATACGTTCCGATAAGAATTCTTCTCTGAACTTCCGGACCAAATCCTGTTGATTTGGTTTTTTTATACATATCCATAAGGTCTTCACAATCGGTTGCCCTGGCCCCATATCTCACACCATCAAATCTGGCAAGATTGGAACTGGCTTCGCAGGGGGCAATAATATAATACGCTGCAACAACATATTCTGTGTGCGGCAAAGAAATTTCTTTGACGTCAACCCCCAGATCCTCAAGCATCTTTTTTGCCTCTTTAAAGACTTTTTCAACTTCAGGATCAATCCCGTCAACCGACAGGTATTCTTTTGGAATCCCTGCTGTCATTCCTTTTAATGATCCCTTTCCAAACTGATCAAAGGCGGTGGTGAAATCGGGGACATCAACCCTTGCACTGGTTGAATCCATTGTATCATTTCCCGATATGATGTTCAGCAGCAGGGCAGCATCTGTCACATCTTTTGTGATCGGCCCAATCTGATCCAGAGAAGATCCATAAGACACC
>JAFCZY010000028.1 GCA_019314105.1 Deltaproteobacteria bacterium | reverse complement strand
AACTGCCGGCGGCGGAACATCAGGATTTCCAAGGGAGAAATCAAATACATTATCAGGCCCATACTTTTCTCGCATCCTAATTCCTTCTTCAAACATCTTCCGGATCATGGATGCGGACTCAACCATTTTAACCATCTTATCTGCAATAGGCATAAAAATTTTCCTTTCAAAATTAAAAACGTGAACTTAAAGATTCAACCCTATCTTACCCTATATCAAATCTTTACCGATGAAAACACCCCTTTAAAAAAAGAATTATGACTCTCTATAATCGTCTCTTTCATCTCTATTACATATTGCGGCCGTATCTCTTTTTTCCAACGGGGATACCCGCCCTGACTGTGGTTGCACAGATTCGTGTATTTACAAAAATCAAACGCAAGTCAAACGCTTAACATTATTTCTGTCAATTACAGCCATGAACATAATACTCATTTACAATACTATCTACATCTAGGACTAAACCAATGCTTCCGTCTTTTAATATGGCTGTCCCCTTGTAGATATTTATGTCTTTCATAAAACAGTTCATTTCCTTAATTACGAATGACTGTGAGTTGAGAACCTCATCAACAAAAAAACAAACTTGACCCTTCTTGACTTCCAAAATAAAGATTAACTTGTTTCCATTGAGATTTGCAGTTTGCCTGTCTTCCCCTGATAAAATTTTAAAGTCGATAAGTGGATGTATGGCATCTCTAATCTTAACAAACTTCTGCCGACCCTGTACAGAAAAGCTTTCGACTTTATCCGAAGAAAGAATTTCTATTAGATTCGCTGCTTCAATAATGAATTTACTGGAACCTTTGCGAAACAGAACGCCCTTGGAAACAATCAGATTGTCTTTCAAAGGGATAGAGATCGCGATGGTCGTTCCTTTGAACCTTTCTGTGCTGATATCGATTGATCCTTTTAGGGCTTCTACATTTTCTCTTACGACGTCCATGCCTACACCGCGGCCGGAAATGGTGGTCAATCCCTTGGCCGTAGAAAGTCCAGCCCGAAAAATGAGACGACTGATTTCCGATGGGTCCATTTTTGCCAGTTGGCCTGAGCTGAAAAAACCGCCGGCGACTGCTTTTGTTTTTAACGATTCCAGATCAATACCGCGTCCGTCATCATTTATGGTTAACACGAACCTTTTGTTTTTTTCTTCAACAGAGATATTTATTTTCCCGGTCTCATCCTTACCGCATTTGATGCGCTCATCAGGAGATTCCAGACCATGATCAAGACAATTTCTTAAAATGTGCATTAGCGGATCATCCAGCTTCTCAATGATCATTTTATCAACTTCAATATCATCACCCTCTATGGTCAAAGAAACCTTTTTCCCTATTTTTTTTGCCAATTCCCGGATTTGCCGCTTGGCCTTTCCGGATATATTTTTAACCTTGATTTTTCTTATATCCTGAAGACTTGACTCCAGATTAAGCATTGTTTTGGACATATTACCGGCGTGTAATAAAAAATTTTTCACAAGGGGCTGAAGCTGTAATAAATCGGTTATATTTTGCATTTGTTTGCCAAAGTTGGAGGAGTGCTCAGCCATAGTGATCAATTCGGTTACCTGAGTTAAAAGGAATTCTCAGTGTATTTTCTTGTCGATTTTCGATTTGTTCCGGCTCAACCTTGGTTTCAATATTTACAGCTTTATTTGACTCATCTCCGTTTGGATGAAATTTTGCCTGCTTCAAAATTCCTGGCCAGAGATCTTTAAATATCCCAAACAGCGTCTCGTCCAGACCAACGGGAGATTCAATTACTGCAATAAAATCATCCTTAAACTCTTTAATCAAGGAACGTAATCTGTTGTTTGAACTTTGTTTAGCAGCTTTGTCTAAATCACCTATCTGCGAAACAATCTCCTTCAAGCTTTTTGGGTCTTCGAGTTGATGGCCATTTTTTCCCTGGAAAAATTTACTGATCGACTCTACCAGTTGAGTTTTGTCTTCCTGGCCGATAATCCATCTACCATTGCCATGCTCTATCTTTGTGCTCTCCCCTCCCTGCTCGGATGTGGCTAAGCTCCTATAATCTCTATCAATTCTATCAATTCTATGGAAAATTTTCCGGCAGGCCTCTGTCTCGATTGTTCGATTGCTCTCAACCGGAATGATTTCTTTAATATCTTTCAAAAAAGTGCCCAGAAGATTATCCAGGGAAGATTCCCCCTTACCGAATGATCTAATACAATTGATTAAATCCTCCTCTTCTGTGAGCAGATTGCAGTCTGCTTTATCCCCTCCCACACGTACAATCAACCCTTCCAGGACATCATTTCCTTCTAACAGCAATTCTTTTAAACTGTCGGCAACATGAGTTTCTCCTTGCCGAACATTATTTAATAAATCTTCAATGGAATGTGCCATCTTTTCTAACGAAAACAGGCCAAGCATTCCGGCACTACCTTTTATCGAGTGATAATTTCTGAATAGGGAATCTACGAGGGCTCCATTCTCTTGTTCAATTTCTAACGCAGCAATTCCATCCTCACAATCATTTAAGACCTCGAGGCTTTCTGCTAAGAACTCCTGAAAAGTTCCATCTGCTTCCATATTTGCTTGCTCCATCATCAGCTTACAAATGAACTGTCCCGTCAATTACAAAATAGCCCAAGAATAACATCTGGAAGCCTTTCCTTTACAACAAAGCGTGTGTACATCCTTTGTCTCGTTGCCGAAGAAACAGCATCAGGTTTCAGGCCTGTTATAATCAGCCGCAAGTTATTTTTTTCCAATTTCTCTTTTAAGTCAAAAGCCCATCCTATCATGCAAAGGGGAACTATTTCAAAGTTTGTCAGATCCATAACCAAGTGTTCATTACTTAGATTATCTCTCATATCGATGAGATCCTGATGCAGTTGTTCAAGCAAGATTTTGTTTTCAATGGACAATGGTCTGATAGCTACTATTTTACCTATAACCAGAGACTCGGATTGTCTAAGTCGAATTCCATTGCTACCAAATGGCTGGGCCGTCCATGAATCTTTCTTTAAATAAAAAAGAAAAAATCTGAGCCTTTCTTCATTGACTGCTGATGGCAATTTAGCATTGAAAAAGGAGCGCATTACATCCACAAAGTCCAGGGTTATATCGACTTTCTTTGAAATGTCTCTTCCATCCCGGTTAGGGCCTTTAACAAAGATTTCTTCCATTTGATGGCAAAGATCGGAAACAACGGGCAGACCAAAAGCCCCACCGCTTCCTTTCATGGTGTGTAACTCCCTCATGATGGTACCATAAGCTCCCTGATCAAAACCACTTTTTTCTATTTTCAAGATTTTATTTTCAATGTTGTTGAGACGGTCAAAGTTTTCACTAAAATATAATTTCTGAAATTCCGCATGTTTTATGTTCATGGTCTTACTCCTTGTATTTTAGTTTATTTGTTTTCAATAAGTTGGAAATAGGTAATCATCCTGCCCAAAAGGCAAGACATTTTATGGGATCTTAAAAATGATCAAATAACCACCAATATTCCCCCTTTTTTTGATTTTCAAGGCTCTCTAAAAATAAATATCGGTAATATCGTTAAAAACTTTACAGTATTAATACAAAAATATGGTGCAGTTACATTTATAAGGTAATTAAAAGAATTTGGTTTTATCTTTGCAAAGATTTTATATGATCGAAGACTGAGCACCACGTTTTAACCCATGGAGGGAGCCCTGTTTTGGTATAATGCCGCCATAAAATAAATAGATATTTTGAGGTCTGCACGGGCATTTGATTTGGGCATTTATAAAACATTTGTTCAATAAATATATCAGAGGAGATATTGATATGAGCGCCCAAAACATTTTTGGTAAAAGATTGAGAGAACTTCGCAAATCAAGAGGGGTTAAGGTAAAAGAACTTTGTGAGGTTATGTGTTGCAGCGCATCTTTGATTTATAATCTTGAAAAAGAATATAATCAACCCCAGCCCGATTTAATTATTCGTGTTGCCACCTTTTTTAATGTCACAACTGATTTTTTGCTAGGGGTTGAACAGCAAAGAGTCGTACCACCATCGAGCGAAGAATTGATAAAATTTTATGAACAATTAGGGACAGAATCAAAGATAGCGATCTTTAAGCTGTTACACTTATTAGTGAAAACAGGAATTTAATTCCCAGCCAATTTCAGGTATTTTTTCCGCCACTGATTTAATTCAGCATAAGATATGGGGTTGGAAAAAATTCCATTTTATTAAAGTTTTAAACGCGTAGCCATCATATTTAATCTGACATTCCACACCCCAATCCACAAATGTAGGGTGTTTTTTTGAGGGAATTTATTATCCTCCCGGCTTTGTGAAGATTTGTCCATTTAATCCCAAGGCTCTTAAATATTCCCGTTGATTTTGGGTCAGGGGCTTGTTTAATCGCCTGTGCTCTCCTATTTTGAGAATCATCAAATACTGGAAGCTTGTCATCAACATAAATGCTGTGGGCTTATAGGTTCTTCTTTTAACCCAGCCTGGCAGGTCCCTTTTGTTATCCTTTGCATATCGTCTCATATTGTACTCAATAAGCCGCCAGATAAGAAGAGACAGGAGCAAAACAAGGCCTAAAACCTCTATTCGTTTTTCCTTTTTAAGCTCTTCAACTGCATCGGTTTCTACAATATTGACACTAACACCGTACATCATCTTTTCCAAAGTTCTGCCTTCGTCTTTTTTAGGCCTGCCGCGGATGATGCTACTGAAACAGTATAATCAAACTTTTCTCTTCTCAACTGAGATGGACCCCAAAAATCGAGGCTATTTAAAATCAGACTGGCTTTGAACTTGTCACCCATTTTTCAAGTAGCACAGGTTCATTGCAAAAGAGTGAAGACTGCCACTTGGTGTTCAGCGCTACACCATCAATCATGATGGAGACAGGGTCATCAGACGACACTACAATGACAATAATATTGTCACGCTCTGCAGTGAATCGGAGAGCTGAATTAAAACGGGCGCCACGGGCCCGGTCTTCACCGGGAATAAAATGACCGTCCAGAAGGCAGGCAAACCCATGAAGTTTCAAGTCAGCCCCGAGATGCAGGGCACCATCTACCTTTGACAGCGCTTTGGTCAATTCCAGATACTCATGATTTTCAAGGTCAAGTGGCTGCTCAAGAGAATGACCGGAGATGAAGATGGGTTTTTCATTCAGATCTAGTACAATGGTGCAGCCATGCCGTTGCTGTGCCGCACTATGAACAATACGGGTAACAATTTTAAATAAAGTGGAAGCCGGTACCGGATCCATATTAGATTCAAGCAATGCTTCTTCGACCTGTACAAGCTTGGCCTTGTGGGTGGTTGACTTGAAACTGCCATCTGAAAAACTGCATATGGTATTATTATTTAGCTTTAAAAAGCCATGCCGTCCTTTAAAATCAGCAGTGATAGAAAAATCCGGTTTATCCCCCTTGATAATGCCAATAATCGTTTTTTCATCCGCCACCAATTTTCGATCTGAGTTTTCAACAGACTGGAGAAGCTTTCGGATATGCTCAACATTGTCCAGTATGGGTTGCTCCGCCTTTGGAATTTTTGCAATAAACTTCATTATTGGAAGTGACCGTTTTTCAACAAAAATTAATTCACCTTTTGGCCAGGCCCCTTCTTCAGGAGTTCTTGATATTTTGAGAATTGCTTCCAGAATCGGATAAATCCGAATCCGTGTGTCCCATCCAATCAGAACATTCATTTCATCGACCAGATAATCCCGAACAGCATGAGTAGAGTATTCCCTCAGAAAACTTCCTGAAATGCCGGTGTACAGCTCTTCTTCATTGGCGATATCATGGGAGAACCTCCAGACAGCTTGCTCCAGCCATCTCTCAGTCGGACCGATAGCGCACATGTCCGGATGGTGTTCTGTAAACCACATTTGATAAACAACAGAACTTGAACGCCCGCCATATGAGATCAGGCCAGCTAACCCCAGATTTTTTTCCGGAATCAAATTGCTGAATTTCTTTTTATCATAGGAAATGGCGGTCTTCTTTCGCCACTCATCCGTATCTATATACAATTCTTTAAATTTTGGCTCATGTCCTGTCAGAAGGCTTAACGGATCATAAATTTGTATGGGATCATCCGGTTTAATGGAATAAATAACAGCTGTTCGGCTTGGACCTGAAAAATGGGTCAGACCATCTCTCAAACCATCTATGGTTTCGACAATACACCTGTTAGCAAAAGTACATTTATCCATACGTTTTCTCCAATTTCATCCTCTTTCACTTTAATCAAAAATCGATCATGTTTCAATGAGTGTTTCAATTTCATTCAGACGTTTTTCTATTTCTTTCAGCTCTTCTTCATTACTCTGATTTTCAAGCTGTTTTAAAATTTTATTGAATGCTTTTTTTAATGCCGGCAATACATCTTGTTCAAAAGCAGTTTTTTGTTCATTTGTAAACTGTACAATTTGATTCGCTATATTATCCAATTTTTCCAGTAAAAATTCAGTGTCTAAATTTTCAATATATTGCTCAATTTCTTTGAGAAGCGCTCTGTTTTGTTTGCTGATACTACCCATTAAATTTTTTAATTCCTTACCGGCATTGCTGATATGATACTCAAAAAAACTAATACCGTTTACCACAGCACCTGATTTTAGTAATTTTGTTTCAGCCGTATGTGGCGGGACAACAACTAAAATGTATCCATCAGTATTATTTGCAAAATTGCCGCTCATTAGAACGAATTGTGCTGTCTCATATATTTTATTTTTATATTTTTTATTAATAATAATTTCAACTTTTGGCAATTCTGATGGCACTAAGGTTATTTGATTCACTTTTCCAATTTGAATTTTTTGTGCGTTAGGGCTTGCTGCTATATAAACCGGACTACCCTGCAAAAGATTTTTATGATTCTTAAATAATACATCAATGGTTAAGTCTCTTTGAAAAAAAGAATATAAAGCTGATATAGGGTTCGCCTGGCAATGACTGATCACGATTACACTTAAAAAAAAGCCTATGAGAATTTTAGGAAAGTACTTCATTATCAACTCCTGAAAAAGATATTTGATTAGCCGTAATCTTGAACTTCCATTTAGAGTTATAAAAGTTTAATTTTAAAACCTAACTACAGACACAGGACATTGTCAAGGAAGTTTTTTGTTAATTTTTAAAGCTTTTCGGAAAGGTATTACGGAGCCATGAACGGTTCACTGAATATAATGAGCCGCTACCAAAGACTGAGCTTTAAAATAGGACGATACCGGTAATTGCTGGTATAAGGTGTTTGTCTTTGAAAAAATTGTACTGATATGCCATAATTAACAAAATTTTAAAAATAAAAAAGAGAAATAAAAAAAATGACAATTCAATGGTTTCCAGGACATATGCTTGAAACACAAAACCTGCTTAAAAAGGCCATTTCTAAAGTGGACGCTGTTTTGGAAATTTTAGATGCAAGACTGCCTGAAGCAAGTGCTAATCCGTTCGTAAATAAAATCTGTAACGGCAAATTCAGATTAAAAGTTTTAAATAAAAACGATCTGGCAGACCCGGAACAAACAAAACTATGGCTTGAGTATTTTAAAAAAAAAGAAGGAACATCTGCTATCTCAATTTGCGGCACCCAGAAAGTCCAGGCATACGAGGCATTAAATTATTGTGTGAACAAAATTGACAGGAATCGGGCCAGAAAAATAAAAGTAATGGTTATCGGTATCCCAAACACAGGAAAATCCACTATTTTGAATTCACTTGCAGGAAAAAAAATTGCAAACATCGGAGATGTGCCTGCAATCACCCGACACCAGCAACGAACCAGTTTAAAAAATAATATTGATATTTATGATACACCGGGGATATTATGGCCGGTGATAGAACCAGAGGAAAGGGCATATATCCTGGCAGCAAGCGGTGCGATATCTGATACTGCCATTGATTATAATGACATAGGATTTTTTGCTGCCACCCTTTTAATCAAGAGATATCCGGACTTATTGATGCAGCGATATTCTTTTTTAAAAATGTTACCAGACGATGAACTGACACTGATAGAAAAGATTGGTTCTGCAAGGGGATGCCTGAAAAAAGGAGGTATTGTGGATTTTCAAAAAGCGTCTGAAGTATTGATTCGCGAACTCAGGGCCGGTAAAATAGGAAGAATAAGTTTTGAAACGCCAAAGGATCCGGAACATGACAATTAAATCAAAAAAAACCGACCCTATTGATATGGCAAAGGGCTTGAAATATCTTTTTTCCATACTCATTTTTATCGCATATTCATCATCCGCATGGGCAACTATTGGCAAGACAATTACACCAAACTCTGAACAATCTTCTCAATGTGTTAAAATTATACGCACACTTGAACGGTATCATTATCTTGAGAAAAACCTTGATAATGCTATGTCCTCGACTATTCTTAATCGATATTTAAAACGACTTGATCCGAGAAAACAATTATTTACCCTGGAAGATATCCATTCTTTCAAGCCATATCAATTTCGTCTGGATGATGAACTTAAAAGGGGAAATCTAAATATTGCTTTCAAAATATTTAATTTATATATGGCACGGTCAAAGGAAAGACTGGACTATATCTCTTTAATGATAAAAACATGGGAAAAAGAATTGGATTTTAATAAATCCGAATCCATGATCATAGACGATGATTTGCGGCAATGGAAACCGAACAAACGCATGCTTTATCCTCTTTGGAAAAAAGAGTTGAAAAATCATATTATTTTATTAACTCTGGATGATCCGGGGGATGGCTCAATCAGTGATACGCTTGTCAAAATATATTCAAACCGGCTTAAACGCTTATTGCAAACCAATTCAAATGATATTTTTCAAATCTTCATGAATAGTGTTACGGCAAGTTTTGACCCTCATACTCAATTTTTCCCTCCCCGGGCTTCCGAGGATTTTGATATCCATATGAGTTTATCACTTGAAGGTATTGGCGCCGTACTTCAAAATGAATATGAATATACCAAGGTGGTACGACTAATTTCCAAAGGTCCTGCTGATAAATCAAATTTACTCATGCCCGGTGATAAAATTATTGGTGTGGGACAGGGCGTAACCGGAGAAATAAAAGATACAATAGGTCAACGCATTGATCATGTTGTTAAACTGATCAGAGGCCCCAAAAATACCGTTGTAAGACTAAAAATTATCCCTGCTAAAAAAAACAGTTCCACCAAGACAATTCAAATCAAAAGAGACCGGGTTAAATTAGAAGAACAATCTGCTAAGAAAAGTGTGACAACCATTGACCATAACAACCAGACTCTGAAAATCGGTATTATTGAAATTCCCAATTTTTATATTGATTTTAATGCCTATCAAAGGGGGGATAAAGACTATAAAAGCACAACAAAAGACGTTAAAAAATTACTTGCTGAACTAAAAGAAGAGGATATTGATGGATTGATTGTTGATTTGCGAGACAATGGCGGCGGTTCCTTAAAAGAAGCCAACCAACTGACTGGACTTTTTATTAAATCAGGTCCAATCGTACAGATTAAAACAAAATACAGAATCACGCGGTTATATGATGATGACCCAAGCATTGAATATTCCGGCCCCCTTATCGTTTTAATCAATCGGATGAGTGCATCCGCTTCTGAGATTTTTGCCGGAGCCATTAAAGATTATCATCGAGGTGTGATTGTCGGTACAAGAAGTTTTGGTAAAGGAACCGTTCAGGAATTGCAACCGCTTGGGAAAGGAAAGCTTAAAATTACCAGTGCAAAATTTTATCGTGTATCAGGTGAAAGCACTCAAAATCTTGGTGTTATACCGGATTTAAAATATCCGCAACTATATAAAATTGAAGATACGGGAGAAAGTTCTTTAGATGGCGCTCTTCCATGGGATACGACGGTTAGAACATCCTATAATCCGTATCGAAACCTTCAGGTCATTCAGACAGAACTCTTTGCACGGTACCAGGAAAGGTCTCTCAAGGACCCCGGGTTAACCTATCTGAATCAAAGAATCGAAATGATATCTAAACTGAATTCCCAAACGTCAATTCCATTAAATCTGGATGCGCGAAAATCAAGGAAGAAACACTATGAACAATTAGAACTTGATATTGAAAATACTTATTTGAGATCTATCGGCAAAGAACCCATAGAAAAATTTGACTCGGATGACACGGAAACAATTGACTTCAAAAAAATTTTGATGAACCAAACCCATCTTGTGATGGCTGATTTTATTAACCTTTCCAATAATTTTAATTTTTCATGGTAAACGACAGAGATGCTCTCTTCCAAAGGATTTAGAAGGATTGTTTTTTACGGTATCGCCGTAATCCTTATTTTACTGTTATCATCTCCTTTTATCCTTACCCGGATCATCAATACATCTTATATAAAAAATAAAATATCTTTCTTTGTATATCAAAAAACCGGCGCGAATATTGATTCTTCCCAATTTTCTCTTACCGTCTTCCCTCGAATAAGCCTCACAATAAAAGAGTTTAATTTCACTCCTGATGATAAAATAGATGTCAATTTTGAATCTTTGAAATTTAATATTCAACTTCTAACGCTTTTCCAAGACGAAATTAAGGGTCAATGCAAGTTCACTGTTCCAAAGCTTAAATCCAAGAACAACCCCATATTGTTCGATTCAGACATTATTGAGTCGTCTTTTAAATTGTCTGATGATTTTTATCAAATTGATATAAACCCATTTAAATTAAATTATCCAAATGGATTAGTAGCCATTCATTTTTCAACTGATCAAGCCAAAAAAAAATCAGAAATACAATTTACTGGAACCCGTATTCATATAGACCAGGCAAGAGAAATGTCCTTATTGTTATTCAAGGATAATGAAATCGCAAAAAATATTTTTAAAATCCTCCATGGCGGTATTGCTCCCAAGGTTAATGTATCTTTTCAAAGCAAAGAGCTTAAAAATATTTTTAATGGGAATCATTTAACACTTAAGGGAAATATTGAGAATGGGCTGGTACATATTCCCCAAACAAATTTGATTGCCTCACATGTATTTGGGGATGCCCATATCCATAATGGCATTCTTGATATAAATACGGACAGCGCAATGATTCAAAGTTCAAAAATTAGAAAGGGCCGTCTCACTATCGATCTTTTAAATCATATAGATGTTCCGTTTCAAGGTGAGTTTTTACTTGATGTTGATCTTTCAATGATTCCACGAACCTTGATATCCCTTTTGCCGGACACTCTTCTGGCAAAAGAATTATCACTTGTTCACAATGTTACAGGACACTCAAAAGTCAAATTAAATCTTTCATTAAAAACAGAGTCCGCTGATCTTAACGTTAAAGTTAATACAAATGATTTTTCTGTTACGGGTTTATATGATCGTATCCCTGGGGATATTACCCTTGAAAATGTAAATTTTAACTATGAGCCGGACATCGTATATCTCAACCGCCTGAATGGGGTTGTTAACGGCAGTACAATTTATGATCTTAATACGGTATTCGATTTTAAGGATGCGCCCCAGATCAGCATCCAATCCGGTTCCGGCATGATTCATCTGGAGTCAATGATCCCCTGGTTGATGTCCTATGAAAAAACCAAAGGAATTATGTCACCCATCAAAAATGGAAGCGGTAAAATTTATGTCACATCAATCGATTTATCCGGATCCCTATTAAACCCGGACCTGTGGGAATATGATTTAAAAGGTACAGGCGTCGGAATTGATATTACGACACAATTGAATCATAAACAAATAGAGACCCTGTCCTGCCAATATCATCTATCGAATGATCTTTTAAATTTGAATCAGATTCAAATGAAAATGAATACCCTTTCATGGATGGAACCTTTCGTCGAAAAAAAATATCTTGATAGTATTTCAGTACCTTTTGATATGGAAAACGGTGATCTCCATATCGGCACAAAAAATTCTTCTTTTAAAAGCAGCCTTAACTTCGCCAGCGGGCCGGAACTCTATATTGATCTAACAGGTGAGACTCCTGCATCCTTCACCTTAAACTCAATAAAATTTATTGATCCGGGATTTTCAAATGGATCCATATCTTTTCATCACAATAAGGACAAACCCCTGCTTGATTTTAAGGGAACCTTAGATACAGCAACATTAAATAAAATTGTTGTACCTGATAGTTACGGGTCAAAAAAAATTGACACCCTTACAGAAGGGCAATCCATATTAATCTATACGGATAAGGCGTCTACTTTAAATATCATCACCAGGAAGTTAGATCTAAATCCACTTATTTCTCATCCCAAAATATTCTCATTAAATAATCGTCTGTTACCCAATAAAATTATTAATTTTAAGGCGGATGAACTTAAAATTAAAAATCTGACCCTTACCAATATTGACAGTAACTTATCTTTTAAAAAAGATCATTCATATGTCAGGTTCAAAAAAGCCCTTTTATGTGATTTGGAAACAAGCGGTGATATCAATTTAAAAAAAGATATGATTTATGCAAACATTCCTTTTGAGGCCCATAACAAAGCCAATATTCAGGATCTATTGACCTGTCTTTTTCAAAAAACCGAATTTATGGATGGTCAATATTCTTTAACCGGCAGTATCCTGTCAAATGGCACTAAAGAAGATTTCTTTAATAAATTAACGGGCTCCTTTATATTTAACGCTGAAAAAGGGCGTATTTATAAATTAACCCTTCTTTCAAGAATTCTATCTGTTTTAAACGTTTCAAACGTTTTTAAAGGGAAAATTCCAAATGTGACACAAGATGGGTTTGCTTATAAAAAC
>JAFCZY010000276.1 GCA_019314105.1 Deltaproteobacteria bacterium | reverse complement strand
ATAAAAAAACAATGTATCCTGAAAAATTGCAAACTGAAATCAAACTCCAACACCTTCCAAAATTTTTATGCGGAAAATCCAGACCGATTCATTTTGCAGGCGTTGCAACCGTGGTTACTAAATTATTTAATATTGTTATGCCGGATATTGCCATATTTGGACAAAAAGATTATCAGCAGCTTCAAATTATTCAACAACTGGTACTGGACCTGGATTTCGATATTAAAATTATAGCGGGAGATATCATCCGGGAAAAAGACGGTCTTGCAATGAGTTCGAGGAACGCCTATCTTTCTAAACCCCAAAGATCGTCTGCCTTAAGCCTTTCCAGATCATTGAATCTGGCCAGAGAATTGATTGCCGGGGGAGAGAAAAATCCTGTGGCCATCAGAAACCGGATAGAAACATTTATTCAGTCTTTTCCTGAAACAAACATAGAATATATTTCTTTTTGTAATCCCAAAACCCTTGAGGACATTGAAATTATTGAATCTCAGGTTTTGCTGGCACTAGCCGTGAAAGTAGGAAAAACAAGATTAATTGATAATGCCCTTATGGATTATCCTTTACAATAATTACCCTGCATTCTTTCAAAAAGGTATGGCGCTCTGTTACTTTTTCCAACAGGCGGTAATCCGACATGCTGATAACAATGGCGGTAGTGGGTTTTCCTTCTTTGCGAAGTCCCTTGAAAACCAAAGGATGATTGCCAATTCTCTTATCCTTTACTGCCTGATCCATACTGCAAAGATATTTGCTGACACCCTTTTGAACTGCAAACTCTCTGCTGATAAAAACAGAAGAATATATGGTATGGCCCTGTTCGCTGACAACCAGAGGATTCAGTACGGGTTCAACGCCAAGCCCTCTTGCATCAATGATCAAACCCGTGTAAAAAATTTCTCCTGTCATTTTAATCTTTTCCTGGGGGATATCAGGGCTTATCTTGGGTATCTGGCGAATTTCTTCCGGTAGTATTAATTGTAAAAAACTGCCAAAAATACTGGTTTCAATCATGAGTTCCACAGAAAGGGCGGAAGTATAATATAATTTTAAAAAACTTGCATCTCTTGCTGTTTTCTCCATACCCGCCAAAATGACATCGTTTTTGGAAGCATACTCACCCACACTCAAAATATTATTAATTTTTATTTGTTTTAAAATATCTATAATCTGCCGGTTTGCATCTGCCCTTGCTGATCCGAGAACCGATTCATGGGAGCCTTCTTTGTTATCTTCAGGAGACGCCTTGCCAATTGCAGAGATCTTTCCGGTGCTCCAGTTTATAGCCCCATTTTCAAACCGGGTAATGCAATCATACCCATTAGGTTGATCCTGGCCTGCCATACAAACGGAATAAAAAAAGAGGACGACAATAACACAGCCATATACCAGGCATCGTCTGTTTCGTCTTATGTTTTTCTTTTGCACGCTGTTAACTTTTTAAAAAATTGGATTCAATAAAATTGGCTATTTGACGGATATCTTCAAGCCCGAACAACGGCACATCCGGTCGATAGTCCGAATCTGTAACAAAGGCGATCAGATTTTCATCTTCCATGCAAAGCGGTTCTTTGTGCACACTTTGGGACATGAAAATTTCTATTTTCGGCAGAATCTGCTTTTTAAATCCTTCTGCTAAAATAAGATCCATATCAGAAAGATAAGATTTCATCTTTTCAATAGAGCTTGTCTTGTCATCTTTAATGATGGCAACTTCATTTTGAGCAATAACAAGCGTGGTCCTGGCACCTGCTTTTCTGTGACGCCAGCTGTCTTTCCCTTCTTTATCCATTTCAAACCCGTCATGGGCATGCTTTACAGATCCTATTTTGTACCCTCTGTTCGTTAGGTAAGCGATCAGTTTTTCAAGAAGCGTGGTCTTTCCGGAGTTGGATTTTCCTACAATGGTAATTATCTTTGGTTTCATATTTGTTGTCTTCACAGTCTTTTATTAAATTTTCATAAAAATAGTCTTCGAAACAAAGAAAGTCAAGCAAGCACAATGGCTTTCTTCTTGCATTAATAAAAAAAGAATAGTATGTATTTTTTCAATTTTATTATATTAATAATAAATATATTGCAAAATATTAAATTATTCTGATGAAAACTAAAAAAAATATAACTTTAATTGGAATGCCGGCTGTGGGAAAAAGCACGGTTGGAAATCTTTTGGCTCAAAAAATCGGATTTTCTTTTCTTGACTCAGATGATTTGATTCAATCAAAAGAACAAAAAAGTCTTTCCCAGATTATCTCTGAAAAAGGACTTGATCAATTCCTGCAAATTGAAGAAGCTCATATTGTTGATATTGCCTGCTCACATCATGTGATTGCGACCGGCGGCAGCGTTGTGTACAGCTCGAAAGCCATGAAACACCTTTGTAACATCAGCACCATTATCTATCTTTCCATTGATCTGGATACACTTTTAACAAGACTTTGTGATATTACCTCCCGGGGCGTTGCCATCAGTCCTGAAAAAAGCATTGAAGATCTTTACAAAGAAAGAACCCACTTATATGATACATATTCTGATATAAAAATTAATTGCGGATCAATGACGGCAGAACAAGTTGTTGAAAAAGCAATGAAAACTTTATCTTAAAGCAAAGTGAGAGTTACTATGAAAGAAATGCTGTCAACCAGAGAAGTGGCAAAGTTTTTAAACATAAATGAAAAAATGGTGTACTCCCTTATTGCGGAAAAAAATCTGCCCGCCTCCAAAGTTACCGGAAAATGGTTATTCCCCATACATCTGGTTCGGCAGTGGATAGAAATCGGCACTCAGAATTACCCTCAATTGACCCAACTCCCCCCTTATCACGGGCTTGTCCTCATTTCCGGCAGCAACGACTTATTGCTGGATAAGATCATCTCAACCTTTAATCTCAAGCATGAAGACCATATGGCGATGTTTGGCATCGCAGGGTCCATGGGCGGCTTAAAAGCCTTAAAACAAAATCTCTGTCATATTGCCGCCAGCCATCTTATTTCAGATAACGAAGAATATAATTTTCCTTTTTTAAAAGATGAAATGAACCAGATGCCGGCGGTGGTAAATTTCTGTTTAAGAGAACAGGGCATTATTGTCCAGAAAGGGAATCCAAAAAAAATTCTGGCAGCAAAAGACCTTGGCAAGCCAGATATCAGAATCATCAACCGACCTTTGGGTACTGGCACCCGGCAGCTTTTTGATAAAGAACTGAAAAAATCAGGGATAACAGGCAACACCATCAAAGGATATGAAAAGACATTATCCAGACACATGGATATGGGCTTGCAAATTCTGACAGACAAAGCAGATGCAGGCCCCGGCATCAGACCGGTTGCCAGTATATTAGGGCTTGATTTTATTCC
>JAFCZY010000275.1 GCA_019314105.1 Deltaproteobacteria bacterium | reverse complement strand
TGGCATCTGCAAGTTCCCTGATATTCTCATAGGTGAGCGGCGACCTATACGGCCTTGAGTAAAGGATCTGTAGGGCAGTGAGCTCATCCCTGTTGTCCTCAATAAAGTGTTTAAAAGACTTAATCATACCGGTTGCTTTATCCAGGGCCTCTTTGCTGAAGGCTGCTTCTATTACTGCATCTGAACTGACATTGTCAATGACCTGTTCGTTCTTTTTCTTTATTTCTAATAACAGATTCCTTAACTCCGGATTGTGCAGGGGCTTGACAGCATCTTTTATCAGTTTTTTCTCTGCCTGCTTAACCTGGTCTTGTGTGGGCGGGTCGTCCACTCCCGGGTTATCCTGTTTTGCTTTTTCCACATGGTTGTCAGGGTTAAGGGCATTGACAAGATCCGATACAAGACCACCCAGACTCTTGCCGTCTGTCAGCGTTGTGATTTTTTTGCCGTCTTGTTCCGATATATTTTTATTCAGGCGGGCCAGGCGGGCAGCCACAGATGAGATCACATTCGGATCTGTGTTGCCAAGGCTTATGGCCTGGAGAAGCTTTTCAAAAGAAACGGTTTTTTTCCGGTCCATGGGCTTGGAGTCTGTCTTGTCTCTCTCACACACCCCCACCGCATCCACAATAATAAAATGATCCTTTGCCTTAGCATCCGGTGTAACAGATTTAAGATCATCCTTATTAATGATACGCACCCCCCGGCCCTTCATCTGCTCGAAAAAGCTGCGGGATTTTACGCTGCGCATGAACATCACAACTTCAAGGGGTTTGATGTCCGTGCCTGTGGCGATCATGTCCACGGTAACAGCGATCCTGGGATAATAACTGTTTCTGAATTCTGCGATCAGATCTTCAGTCTTTTTACCGGTGGTCTTGTAGGTAATCTTCTGGGCAAAATCATTGCCCTTGGCAAATTCCTCACGCACGATTTTAACAATGTCTTCGGCATGGCTGTCATCTTTTGCAAAAATCAGGGTTTTTGGCACATCGGTTCGGCCAGGGAAAATCTCGGTAAAAATCTTGTCCCGAAAGGTTCTGATAACAGTGCGGATCTGGTCTGTTGCCACCACATCACGATCCAGCTTATTGGCATCATAAGCAAGATCTTCATCCAGCTGCTCCCAGCGGATCTGTCGGGTTTCCCTTTCCCGGACATCCACATAATAGCCGGACTCAACTAAGGAGCCCTGTTCTGTAATCCGGGTCCTGATGCGGTACACATCATAATTTACATTCACTCCATCAGCAACCGCCTGTTCATGACCATATTCCATGACAAGATTCTGATTGAAAAAACCAAAGGTCTGTTTGCTGGGCGTGGCAGTGAGACCAATAATATACCCGTCAAAATAATCCAGCACCTGGCGCCAGAGATTATAAATAGAGCGGTGGCATTCGTCTGTGACAATAAAATCAAAGGTCTCAATGGGAATGGCCGGGTTGTATTCTATGGGCGGCACCTTATCATAGATATTCTCAAGGCCCTGAATCGATTCTTCCTCTTCAACTTCGGCAAGGTCCTCTCCCCTGAGCATGGAGTAAAGCCGCTGGATCGTGCAGATGCAGACCCGGGCGGATTTATCAACTATATTTGAAGCCAGGTGCTGAACAATATATTCTTCACTGAATTTATAATTGTTATAGGGGGACACATACTGCTGAAATTCTTTCAGGGTCTGTCGGCCCAGATTACCCCGGTCAACAAGGAACAGAACACGTCGGGCCTTTGCAAACTTGATCAGCCTGTAGATAAAACTGATGGCAGTAAATGTCTTGCCCGAACCTGTGGCCATCTGAATAAGAGCCCGAGGGCGGTTTTGCGCAAGAGATGTTTCCAGATTTTTTACCGCTATAATCTGGGCAGGCCACAAGCCGTCTTCTATAAGCTTTGGCATCTGTTTAAGCCGCAGGTTTAAAGTGGAAGGCTTGCCAAAAGGCACCTGTCTTTCAGCCACTTTATCCAGAACAGTGGGGGTGTCATCATCTAACCAGTCTTTAAATGTTTCCGGACGATGAAACGAAAACACATCACGGGACCTTGGGGCAGGATCCAAATCATTTGTAAAACGGGTTTCAACACCAGTGGACTGATAACAAAAAGGAAGGGGTCTGTACCATGCCGGAAGATCCTCTGGCAGACCGGTTTTATACTTGTCGGACTGAATTTCAACACCGGTCAGGGTATTGCCGATCTTTTTTGCTTCAATAACTCCGGCTGCTTTACCATCCACATACAAAAGATAATCTGCATAACCATGACCCTTGTTCAAGGGGAATTCCCTGATGGCAACGCCCTTGGCTGAATGAATGTTGACATTTCCAACATTCTGAACATCCCAGCCGGACTGGCGCAGCATTTTGTCTATGGTTTCTCTGGCTTCCTGTTCCGGTGTTTTGGTCACTCAATTCCCTTTTAATTGAAATTTAACAAATCAAATCGATTCGGCACTGAACTTTTGAGTTTCGCAAATTTAACTTATACGATTAATCGGTTTAAGGCCAATCGTCAAGAAAGAAAAGTGATCATTCAAACCTTATTCTTATCTTTTGTCCTCCGATTTGACCATGATCAGGGTATGTCTGCCGATGTCGATCGGATATGAACATCCCGCTGGGGAAAGGGAATTTCAATGCCTTCCTGTGCAAAGCGTTTATAAACAGCCGTATTCAGCATGTGCAGTATTCTACCGCGTAACACCGGTTTTTCTACCCAGCATAATAACTCATGATTAAGGCTTGAATCTCCAAATGCGCGAAACCGCACGCGCGGCTCAGGGATTTTGCAGACATCCGGGAAGTTTGCTGCCACATCAAGCAAAACGTTATGAACCTTATCAATATCCGATCCATAGGCGACGCCCACCTGAACACGGATGCGAAATTTTTCATGCCTGCCGCCGGCTTCATTTGTAATCTTGGTATTTCCCATGATTGAATTGGGCACAGTAATTTCCACATCATCACGGGTCAAAAGACGTGTGCTGCGAATACCGATGTTTGTCACTGCTCCCCGCTCGCCTGAATCAAGAACAATGAAATCCCCAATTTTATACGGCGCATCCGCCATGATAAATACACCTGAAAATAAATTGGCCAACGTGTCTTTTGCGGCAAAGGAGATGGCAAGGCCTATGATGCCGGCAGAAGCGACCCAGGCGGTCAAATCAATGTTCCAGACCAGAAAAATAATATAAATTGACAACCCTGTTACCAAAATAATCAACAAATTGTTGAATAACGGCAGGGTCTGGTCCTGTATGAGTTTGAACCGACTTTTATCATAACTCAAATAATTGAGGAAAAGCTTAAGAAATCGTGTCGCAGCAGCTGCCCAGAGAAATATAGCTACGGTTTTTAAG
>JAFCZY010000274.1 GCA_019314105.1 Deltaproteobacteria bacterium | reverse complement strand
AAACCCCCTCCCATATAGATGGCATGAACATCAGGGATGCTCTCTTCTGTCAAAGGACTGATAAAAACGATATCGGCACCCAGGTTTTTTAATGCATCAATATTGTCGGGATAATAAAATTGAAACGCCGAATCTCTTATAATTCCAATTGTGACAGGTTCAGGGTTAGCCGATTTCATTTCTGAAGAATGGATTTGAATGATAGTTTCAGGCTCAGTGCTGTCGTCTCCACCCGTTACAATTTTATAGAGACCCTCTAAATCGATGTTATCTTTGGCAACTTTGATAGTGGCTTTGATGGCCTGATCGGAAAAGGTGTGTTCCTCAGACGTAACAAGCCCCATGTGGCGTTCAGGAAAATCTTGAGCCTTTAATTTTGGAACAGCCCCAACCACAGGAATATTACAAAATTTCTCTATATTTGCCCTCACCTTTCCTTCATGTCTTTTACCGGCTACCCGGTTAAGAATAACACCGCAAATGTTGATATCCGGATCAAACTTCATGCATCCCATCAGCAAAGCTGCCATTGTACGGGTGCTTTTGGTACAGTCCAGAACCAATAAAACCGGCAGATTTAGAAGTTTTGCAAGCTCGGCCGTTGAAGTAGATCCATCCATATCAATGCCATCATAAAGGCCCCGATTGCCTTCGACAACAGCAATATCACAATGGCTTGAATTTTCTTGATAGGAGTGTTTGACAACTGGGGGAGTGCAGAGAAAAGTGTCCAGATTATAACAGGGACGACCGGCTGCCTTTGAAAGCCAGCCGGCGTCGATATAGTCAGGCCCCTTTTTAAATGAAGCGACCTTAAAGCCTTTTTCCTTCCATGCAGCGGTAATCCCTAAAGAAATGATGGTCTTGCCTGATCCGCCGCTAAGTCCGGCAATAACAATTCCCGGAACTTTTTTACCACCCTTTTTCATGGATAACTTCAGCTTATCTTAATTCTTATTCTTCGCCTTCAGACGAATGCTGGATACCACCGCCTTTAAGCCCGTACATGGTTGTACTTCCGGAAGACCAGTATTCAAGCACTTCATCTTGAACCATTTTAGTAATCACTTTTTTAATCATTCTGGGTTTGTCATCCGGGAAAACTTTATAAAAATCTTTGAAATAAAACTTGGTTTTAGTTTTGGACTTTTTGTTCATCCAATCCACTACTGCTTTGGTCGCAGCATCTTTATTATCAAGAAGTTCGCTCATTGTCATACTCCTTTACATGAAATGTGTCAGCCGGAGTGCAAATACACTCCAGCTTAAACAATTTTTTATCAACAGATCTTAATTAACCTCTGCTGCTTAAAACTTGAACTGAGTCGTCTGACGCCAGCTCATGTATGCCTGCTGACGAAAATCATCAATAAGATGATGAGTGAACTCAAGCTCACATGCCTCAAAGAATTTTTCCCATCCGATTCTCTCGGCCCAGTCACCCAGACGTTCATACTTATTCGCACCATTGGAATATGCATTAACAATATTCCTGATAGCCTTTGTCATGGACGGCCATCTTGGCATTTCATTGGGAAGGAAACCCACAACAACTTTAGAGAATTTAGGTGCTGAAATCCGGTTGGAAACTTTACCACCCGCCATGAGAACGATACCATCACCTTCTGTATCAGCCAGAGGCATGGAAGGACACATGGTGTAGCAGTTACCGCAATACATGCATCTTTCATTTTTAACAGCAACTGATTTAACTTCCGTACCGTCAGCCAGTTTCATCTTGGAAGGTTTGATTGCCGCTGTCGGACAGGCAGCAACTGCCAGAGGAATCTCACAAAATTTATCAAGATATTCATGATCCAGCATAGGCGGTTTTCTATGATATCCAAGAATCGCGATATCAGAACAATGAACCGCACCACACATGTTCAAGCAGCATGCCATGGAAACCCTGAGCTGCGCCGGAAGCTTCATGCTCGTGAACTCATCAAACAGCTCATCCATGGTGGCTTTTACAGTACCTGAAGCATCTGTTGCCGGAGTGTGGCAATGAATCCATCCCTGGGTATGAACGATATTGGTGATACCGGCACCGGTTCCACCAATAGGAAATTTAAAGGAACCGCCGGGAAATTTTCTGGAAGCCAAATCGTTTTTCAGGGGTTCAACTTTGTCTTTTGAATCAACCATGAACTCGATATTGTTACGGGTGGTAAACCGAAGATGCCCGTCACAATGTTTGTCCGCAATTTCACAAATTTCATTAATATGAGTGGTGCTCATCAAACGACAACCACCCACTCTTACTGTATATACTTCGTCTCCTGAATCAGCAACATGAACAAGGACACCTGGCTCAAGAATTTCATGGTGAGACCATTTGCCTTTATTTTTAGCAATCACAGAAGGATAGAACTCATGATAGTCTTTCGGACCGATGTCTGAAATTCTGTTTTCCATCGGTTTAGCTGGATCATAGCCAGTAGAAATAAATGCCATTATAATTCTCCCTTTCTATCTAAGATGGTGTTTTCTGTATTCGTCAACGTCACGGTCCCAACCGCCCGGCACCTCATCCTCTTTCCAGAAGATATACGGATTGGTTCTCGGGTATGAAACATGCTGTGGGATTGCCTTAATTCCGGTTACTTCAAGAAGTTTCTGGAATCCCTGGCGCATAATCAGCTCACCTAATCTTTCACGGTTCTTCGCTTCTTCCATCCACCAGTCCCAAATATTTTCAATGATTTCTGTAATTGCTTCATAATCATTGTCCGCATTGACTTCTATAAATGGCACCAGCAGAGATCCCATCTGGGCACCATCAAGGATGGGTGCCTTGGCACCGCAAAGAATTGAACAGCCGGTCTCTTTACCGATTTTAAGGGCTCTTGGCATTACATTGATACAATGCATGCAGCGAGTACAGTTGGCATCGTCTATAGCCAGTTTTTTGTTTTCAAACTTCATGCATTTTGTCGGGCACAGGGCAAGGACTTCTTTTTCAAGGTCAAAGGGGCCCCAGTCGCGGCCTTTATGTGCACCCGCGTTGGCAGGATAAGCTGCATCATTTTCAACATATTTGTTAACCGCATCCTGATCGATCCGGATATTGTCTTTCCATGTACCGATAAAAGACATATCAGACCGTGCAATAGAGGCTACGCAGCAGTTGGGACAGGCATCAAATTTGAATTTAAATTTATAGGGGAATGCCGGGCGATGAAGCTCATCCTGGTATTCGTTAGTCAAAAAGTGACATAGTGCCTGGGTATCATAACAGGCATATTCACATCTGGACTGACCCAGACAGTCAGCCGGTATAGCAGGCATATTCACATCTAGACTGACCCAGACAGTCAGCCGGTGTTCTCAGGTTGGAGCCTGACCCGCCGAGATCCTGATTATAATCATGGGTCAATGTCCAGAACACTTCTTCAAGCTGGGGAGTAGTGGTCCCCAAAAGGATAATATCACCGGTTGCGCCATGCATATTGGTGATACCGGAACCTCTGAAGTCCCAAAGCTTTGTCAGCTTTTTAAGATAATCAGTGGTATAGTATTTACCAGCAGGCTGGTTGACACGCATTGTATGAAAATGCTCTACACCGGGGAACATTTTGGGCTGGTCACAGTATCTTCCGATAACACCGCCGCCATAACCGAAAACACCGACAATACCGCCATGTTTCCAGTGAGTTCTACCATGTTTGTAAGAAAGTTCCACAACGCCCAGAAGATCATCTACACAATCCTGGGGAATCTGAAATTCAACACCTTCTTCATTCTTGGCTCTGACTTCAGCCTGTTGTTTCAGATCAGAGACAAAACTCGGCCATGGGCCGGATTCCAGCTGGTCCAGAAAAGGAGTCTCATGTTTAGCCATTTACTTACCTCCATTAAAAGTTAATTTACATTCAATCCATAATGAAAAAGTTCTCAAACTTTTCATTCAATAGTCTAATCTGTCGTTATTCCGAAGAGTTATAAAACCGCCACTTTTTTCTTTGAAACAACTTAAGCAAAATAACATTGCAGATATAAAATTTTACTTTCAACATGTCAATAAAAACAGAGTTTGTTTTAACTGTTTTTAAAAATTAACTGCAGGGTCTTGCAATGAAATTCAAGGTCTTGTTCTAATAAATTAATTTCAGAAGGCTCGGAATGACCGGATTCTAAAATATTTTCCATAATTCCAATAATCTGTTCCAGGTTGAATTGCCGGAAAAATTCAATAAAAGCAGATCTTAAATCTCCAAAATTATAGGCCATGGATTTTTCATCCAACCCTTTCAAAAAACCGTCACAGGTTGCCGTTATCACCCGCTTTCCAAGCAGTATGGTTTTACCGGTACCATTCAATCGATCCAGGCGCATTCTTACGGTCAGGTTTAAAAAGAAAAACAAGAGGCAGGGTAAAATATGCGTTTTTTTATCCGCTTCCCCACTGCTAAAATCCGTTAAGGGTGCATATCCTCTCACGGTAATCAGCCGGACAAAAAGGTTGCCCGCTGCCGGCCTGACAATAAAATCCCCGGCTGCATGATGCCAGGGGAAAATCTGCTCAAAGGTTTCAAGGTCATAATAATACGTCAGAATCCGAGAAATTTCCTGATAAATTTCAAGTGCATCAGTTTCAGAAATATAATGGCAACTGCCATCCGATTCCCATATCACGATTTGCCGTCTATCCTGATCTTCGGTAACATGGAATTCTTTATACCCGTCAAACCACTCCCCTAAAAAAAAACCGATTTTACCTTTATCTGTTTTGATAAAATCACTCCCAAAGACCTGGGGGAGATAGTGTTTGGAATATGCCTGATTCATTCGGGATATCAGGCCATACTCATTTTCAATCAATGCCAGACCGGCGCTTGACACCGCCCCATTCAAAACAAAAGAACAGGTCCGGCTCTCACTGATATCCACCTGAATTTTTAAAGGATGATATAACGCACCGTGTTTTTCAAGAAAAACAACAATCTTATGGATCTGATCCATTTGAACCGGTGCATTAAAAACAGCCTCAAGGCCTGATTTCAATAATGTAACATCATTTTTTAATAAAAATTGGCGGGCGGCTGAAAAATAATCCCCGATCG
>JAFCZY010000027.1 GCA_019314105.1 Deltaproteobacteria bacterium | reverse complement strand
AATATTACAGGATTGAATTTTGAGACGCTCCAGGCATTTGGGATTGTGGTGTTCCCGGTTATCATCCTGGGAGGACTTGATTCTATCCTTGGTGCAGTTGTGGCAGGCATCATCATTGGATTGATCCAGCAGTTTTCCAGTGGATACCTGGATGGAAACTTTGGGCTGAAAGGCACGGGTGAAGTCATGCCCTATATCATCCTGGTCGTTGTACTTTTTTTTAAACCCCATGGATTATTTGGAATCCATGAAATTGAGCGGGTGTAATCTATGTCAGCAAATTCATGGTTAGCAACAGGAAATTTTTTTACGACATATAAGCAGGAACAGCGAACATTTCTAACAAGCCTGGACAGATCATTTTTCACCTTGTTTCTGGTCCTCCTGTTTGGATGGCCCCTGCTGTTTGAGTTGAGCAATAAATACATGCTGGTGGTTGACAATATTCTCATCGCCATTGTTGCCGTCATGGGTCTGAACCTTGTGACAGGATTTGCTGGCCTGATATCAATCGGCCATGCTGCCTTTGTGGGCATCGGGGCTTACACCGTCGCCTCTTTTTGTCAGACGATTGGAGATTCCCATATCATCGTCACCCATTTCTGGCCGGTACTGATCATATTCAGCGGCCTTGTGGGTGCCGTTTTTGGCGCAATCGTCGGTCTGCCGGCTCTCCGGTTGAAACATCTCTACCTAGCGATAGCCACTCTCTCCTTTCAGATGATTTTTCAATGGACGATTCAATTTATGACCTTTTTTAACCAGGGTCAGACCATTTACGTTGGCAGAGTTTTCTGGTTTACTGGTAAAATAGGCAGAAAAGATCATTACCTGTTCTGGTATTTCATTATCCTGACCATTGTGATTCTTCTGGGGTTTGGGATAAGAAATCTTTTAAAAACCCGATATGGCAGATGCCTTGTGGCCGTCAGAGACAATGACAGGGCGGCCGATGCCATGGGAATGAACCCCGGGCTTACAAAGGTTTATGCCTTTGCCCTGGCCGGTTTTTTTGCAGGAGTGGCAGGTGCCCTGCATGCCTATGTTTACAGGGGGGTCGGATTTGAATCCTTTACCCTCCATGAATCCATTGGCTATCTTGCCATGGCCATTGTCGGGGGACTGGGTACCTTGAATGGTTCTTTCTGGGGACCGGTTGCCATAAAATTTCTTGATTTGCAGGTAGAAACCCTTGCTGAAACAGCAGGCCAATACCTGCCGTCCAGCATGAATCTGGCAACAGCATTGAAACCCTTTTCCTTTGGTCTGGTCATTGTCCTATTTTTAATGTTTGAACCCCGGGGGATTGCAAACTGGTGGAGAATTGTAAAATCCTATACCAAGTTGTGGCCATTCCGCTATTAGGGAAAGCCGCATCTTTACATATATTGTTTAGTGGAAAAAACCCAAAACTCAGGAGGAGAGGAAACATGAAAAACAAAAATTTTTTAACTGCATTACTAATTCTTATCGTTATGTTTGCATTTACAGCATCTGCAAATGCAGGCGGAAAAGTTTACAAGCTTGGTATGTCCCTTGCAATCACAGGACCGACATCTGATGCAGGCAATCCTTATGCAAAAGGTACGGAAGATTATTTTAAATTTGTGAATGATACTAAAATTTTAGGCGATGACACGATTGATTGCACCATTAGAGATGACCAGTACAAAACAGATGTCACCAAAAGAAATTTTGAAGAATATCTTGACGATGGCATTGTCATGTATCTCAACTATTCAACCGGATCCACTCTTGGCTTGAAAAGAGATTTTGATGAAGAAAAGATTGCGACTCTTCCTGCCTCCTACCATGCAGGCAATCTGGATGGTTCAAACTATATTTTCCTTCCCATTGCTTCCTATTCGGACCAGCTTGTAATTCTTGCCGAATATGTTGCAAAGAATCATAAAGGTGGAAAAGCAAAAGTAGCTCTTTTTGTCCATCCTTCTGCCTTTGGCCGTGGACCTGTTGTTGACGTAGAAAAAGCCGTCGCAGCCGGACTTAATATTGAACTTGTTGAAGTGGTTGAACATGGTAAAGATCTTGATAATACAGCCATGTTAAAACGCCTCATGAGCAAAAACGTTCAGTATGTAATCAGCCAGACAGTTCAATCTCCTGTAGCAACAATGATCAAAGATTCACAGCGTCTTGGGCTTACGGCTTCTTCTTTTGGGGAAGCAGGCAAACTGACTTTCATGGGTGCTCATTACACTGGCGGTAATGATCTTATTGCCCTGGCAGGAACTGCAGCCGAGAATTTTTTCTGGACAACTGGCTTTAATATTACTTCAGTTCCGGGCGAAGGAACCACAAAACAATTGGCCCTGGCAAAACGTTACAATCGTGATCAAAAAGCGGCTAACTCCCATAACTATGCAGCCGGTATCATGGTTGCCCAGGTTGCAACAGAAGCCATACGAAGAACTAAAGCTGCAGGCCTTGAGATAAATAAAGCCAACCTTTACAATACACTCAACAAAATGAATGGTGCCAATGCATACAACCCCTATTCAACAACCGGTCCGGTAACCTATTCTAAAACAGACCGCATGGGTGTTGATATGCTCCAGATTTACAGTGTACAAAATGGTGTATTTAGAGCCGTCGGAGAACCGGTGGAGTCTGAATACATGAAAAAAATTAAATAAACATTATTTAAGCTGAACCTTAACTTACCGGAAACCTGAATTCACAAAAATTCTTGCTTTCCGGTAAGTTTAACTCAAAAACATAAAGAAAGTGCATATGGAAAACAATCTGCTTGAAGTCAATAATATTGAAGTGGTCTATAACGACATTGTTCAAGTACTGCGGGGTGTCAGCCTTAATGTACCCAAAAGCAGTATCGTTGCATTGCTTGGGACAAACGGTGCCGGAAAAACCACTACCCTAAGAGCCATCAGCGGCCTTTTAAAACCGGAAAATGGTGCCATCAAAGAAGGATATATTAAGTTTAACGGTACAGATACCACCCAGCTGTTAGGGACAGATGTTGTAAAGCTCGGGGCTGTCATGGTACCTGAGGGCAGAAGAATATTTAAACACCTGACAGTGAATGAGAATATTCTTGTAGGTTCCATTACCCGTAAAGACGGATCAAAAAAAATCCGTGAAGACAATGAACTGATGTACAGGCATTTTCCAAGGCTTTCAAATGTTACAAACAGAATGGCGGGATACAGCTCCGGTGGTGAGCAGCAGATGATTGCCATTGCAAGGGCATTGATGGCGGCTCCTGAAATGCTCATGCTGGATGAACCGTCTCTTGGACTTGCACCTATTCTTGTCAAAGAAATTTTTGATAATATTAAAAAAATCAACAAAGAACTTGATACAACCATCCTGGTTGTTGAACAAAATGCCAAGGTGGCGCTATCCGTGTCTGATTATGCCTATATCATGGAATCGGGCAAAATTGTTCTGGAAGGCCCGTCTGAAGAATTGGCGAACAACCCGGATGTAAAAGAATTTTATATGGGAATTACCAAGGGCGGCGGAAGGAAATCTTTTAAAGATGTGAAGTCTTATAAACGACGCAAACGGTGGATGTAATCCACCTGCTGGATGTAGACTGTAATTTTAGGAGTTCATTATGAAAATACTGGTTGGATATAATGGTGGAGAGGTTGGCAGGCTTTCTTTATCCCTTGCAAGGGATTTTGCAAAGGCCCATAATGCTTTTGTTTATATTGTCACTTCAATGGAAGGCGGGGCTTCTGAAAAACAGTCAGATATTATAGCGGCAGAACAAGGTCTTGATTTTGCCGGAAAACTCATGGAAGATTCGGGCATTGAGCATGACGTCCAGCAAAGTGTCAGAGGACTTTCTCCTGCTGAAGATCTGGTTAAATTCGCTGAAGAAAATGAAATTGAGCAAATTTTTCTTGGCATAAAGAAAAAATCCAGAGCTCAGAAAGCTATCTTAGGTTCCACATCACGACATGTTATCCTTAAAGCCCCCTGCCCTGTCACCACAGTAAAATTCGAATTAAACAATATTAAAATCGAAGATTTATTAAAAGACCGGCGGGTTCTGGTGGTTGATGATGAGCCTGATATTCTGGAAACCGTTGAAGAACTTCTGGATATGTGTTCTCTTGATACAGCGGCCACTTTTGATGACGCCAAAAAACTGCTTGAAAACAACCCATATGATATGGCGATTCTGGATATCATGGGTGTCAGCGGATATGATGTCCTTAAACTTGCCCGCAAAAAAGATATTCCTGCACTCATGCTCACCGCCCATGCCCTGACCCCTGAAAATTTAAAGGAATCCATTCAAAAGGGTGCGGATTCCTATATTCCCAAAGACGAGCTGGCCAACCTTGTCACCCATGTGGCAGATGTCGTCAAAGCCCGGATAGAAGGCAAACAGGGTTATGGTGCCTGGTTCTCCACTCTGAAACCCTTTTTTGATAAATCCTTTGGAAAAGGCTGGAGAGACAGGGACAGATCCTTCTGGAATTCCTTTGATGACAAATATGGTAGATGAACGATCGAGTGATCTGCTTATAATATTGTTATCTTGTCACTGAATGTTGTAAGGGATTCAAGACCATTGTCTGTTACCAGAAATGAGTTTTCTATCCCGACTACCCCTTCCCCCGGGAAAACTGCTTTGGGTTCAAGGGCAATCATCATACCTTTTTCAAGGGAAAGTTTCTGACCTTTGGCAATAAAAGGGAATTCATCCAGTTCAAGGCCGATACCATGACCTGTAAATCGGATTCTTCTGTCGCAGGCTCCCATGAAATAATCTTTGTATCCTTTATTTTCAGCCATGGATATCATCATGTCGTACAGCTCACCGGTAACACTTCCCGGGGTTGCCGTCTTTATTACCATCTCCTGAATTTCCAACATAACGTCATGGGCCCTTAAAAGATCATCCGACAACTTACCAAGAGAAAAAATCCTTGTATGATCACTGATATAGCCATTCAAGGCAAAAACGTAATCCACAAGAATCGGTTCATTTCGTTTGATTGTATTAAATCCCGGCCCCTGGGCAATACTGGGATTGACCCCTTTGCCGCCAGTGGGTGAAGCAAAACAACTGGGAACGGCAGCTCCCGCTCCTGCCATGATATGACCGTAGAAAAGATCATTGTCCCACATTCGCATCCGGATCAGCCCCTGATGACCAAGGCTTCTGGCATAAGCTTCAACCAATCCCGCAAATTCGATCTCGGCCATTCCTTCCTTGATTAAATCAGGCACTTTGGCAGCAACTTTATCTGCCATCTGTGATGCCTCACGCATCAAGTCAATTTCATAATCCGACTTTACAGCCCGTTGCATCCTGATCTGAAAAGAGATATCAATACTGTTGGAATCAGAAAATATCTTTTGAAATAGCAGATAGTGATTGGCTGTCAACACATCCAGCTCAAGGCCCAAATTTTGTGGTATTGAATATCCGAATGTCGCCATGGTTTCAGGGATTTCTTTGGGGCTGACAAGGGAAACAACTTGTTTCAGTTCTGATTCTTCCTTGGCCCGTTGAAACTCTTTAAACACCATCAGCAAGGGCTCTCCATGATTCGGGATATACAACCATCCCTGCTGCGCTGTCCCTGAATAATAGAACATATCTACTTTCTGTAAAATCAGGGCCCCATCAATATTACATTTCTCAAGTCTTTCCTGGAAGCCGATAATTCTTGATTTCAGTTCCTTTTCAGGTGTGCTTCGATCATATTGAGCCATGTGTCCACCCTTTTTTAAATAAAAAAGCTGCGGCAAAGCGATTGATTTTTTTATTTATGCCTTGCTGCAGCTTTAATTTAAGGATAACTATCGATTAATTATTTGTAATCATAAAACCCTTTACCCGTCTTTCTTCCAAGCCAGCCGGCTTCCACATATTTTCTCAAAAGCGGGCAGGCCCTGTATTTTGAATCTTTGAAACCGTCATACAATGTCTCCATGATGGCAAGGCAGGTATCCAGCCCTATGAGATCTGCCAGAGCCAGCGGACCCATGGGATGGTTGGCACCCAGCCGCATAACCGTATCAATATCTTCGGGTTTTCCCACACTCTGGTAGAGGCAGAAAACCGCTTCATTGATCATGGGCATCAATATCCTGTTGGCAATAAACCCGGGGAAATCATTGGCCTCTGCAGGGGTTTTTCCAAAGTCTTGGCAAAGTTTCCATGTGATATCAAATGTCTCACTTGAAGTGGCCAGACCTTTAATAACTTCAACCAGTTTCATCACAGGAACCGGGTTCATAAAATGCATACCGATCACTTTATCCGGACGGGATGTTCTGGCGGCTATTCTTCCAATGGGAATGGAAGAGGTATTGGTGGACAAAATAACTTCAGGCGGACATATTTTATCCAGATCTTCAAAAATTTTAAATTTCAGATCTTCTCTTTCCACGGCAGCTTCAACAACAAAATCAACCGATCCCATATCCTTTAAATCAGTAGTCGTAGTAATTCTTCCAAGGATAGCGGCTTTATCCGCCTCGGATATTTTTTCCTTTTTTACCATCCGATCAAGGTTTTTTGAAATCGTTGCCATCCCATTTTTACAAAATTCTTCTTTAATATCACTCATGACGACTTCAAGGCCGCTTGCGGCCACAACCTGTGCAATACCATTGCCCATCTGACCGGACCCGATAACACCAAATTTCTTTACTTCCATTATTCCTCCTTGAATGGGGTCAGGCAAGCCTGTCCCCCCGTTTTATCTATTAACGACAAGCGCAACAGCTTCTCCGCCACCCAGGCAAAGAGACGCAAGGCCTTTGTTTATATCTCTTTTTTCCATTTCATGCAATAAGGTGGTCAATACCCTAGCACCGGATGCGCCGATAGGATGACCCAGAGCGACACTGCCGCCATTCACATTTACTTTTTCAGGATCCAGTTCCAACACTCTGTTAATACCTGTCGAGCTTCCGGCAAAAGCTTCATTGATTTCAAATAAATCAATATCTGAAATAGTAAGACCCTCTTTTTTCAATACTTTGGGAATAGCATAAATGGGTGCCATTAAAACATATTTCATATCAATACCGTAGGAGGCCTGGGCACCAATGGTAGCCATGATTGTACACCCAAGTTCCCTGGCTTTTTTTTCACTCATAACAACCAGGGCTGAAGCGCCATCACTGATAACGGATGCATTCCCGGCCGTTCCCACCCCATCTTTTTTAAAAACGGGTCTCATCTTTGAAAGGAATTCAAGGCTTGTTTCTTTGGGGCATTCATCTGTATCAAAAATCTTAGGATCACCCTTTCTCTGAGGAATTTCCACGGGTACGATTTCATCTTTAAACCGGCCTTGGGCAATAGCTGCATTGGCTCTTATATAAGATTGGGCCGCAAATTTATCCTGAGCTTCTCTTGAGATTTCCCATTTTTCAGAACTCAGCTCATTGGACATGCCCATATGAAAATCATTGATCACATCCCAGAGACCGTCATGGACCATATGATCTTCGATTTTACCCGGCCCCATGCGAAGGCCCCATCTGGCCTTATCCATATAATAGGGGGCCATGCTCATATTTTCCATACCGCCTGCAACCACCACATCAGCATCCCCGCACTGAATGGCCTGGGCTGCCAGCATGACCGCTTTCAATGATGATCCACAGACTTTATTCACTGTAATGGATTCAACGTCCCAGGGCAACCCCGCTTTAACCGCAGCAAGCTTTCCCGGGTTCTGGCCATACCCGCAGGGCAGGACCATACCCATGATACACTCATTGATCTCTTTATCCTCAATACCCGCCCTTGTAATGGCTTCTCTTATCACATGCGCCCCAAGGTCTGTTGCACCGATTTTGCTTAAGGTTCCGCCAAAATTACCTAAAGGGGTTCGTGTTGCACTGACAATGACTGCTTTGTTCATATGGATAACACTCCTTAAAATTATTTTTTTACATATTCCTTCTGTATTTCCCGCCTACCTCATACAACGACTGAGTGATCGTTCCCAGACTACAAACCTTGACAGTCTCCATTAATGTTTCAAACATATTTTCACCACTCAGCGCAGTCTGTTTCAATTTTTCAAGTGCAGCTTCAGACTTATCCTGATGACTTTCTTTAAAGGTATTCAACCTATCAAGCTGGGCATCCTTCTGATCATCCGTCGATCTTGCAAGTTCAAGATGATTTGCCATATCCGCATAATCAGCATCCGGATCCTGAAAAGTATTCACACCGATCAGAGGGTATTTGCCGGAATGTTTCAAATATTCATAATACATGGACTCTTCCTGGATCTTGCCTCTCTGATATCCGGTTTCCATGGCACCTAGCACACCGCCTCTTTCCGTAATTCTTTCAAATTCAATGAGGACTGCCTCCTCCACAAGATTCGTGAGCTCATCCACGATAAAACTTCCCTGCAACGGATTCTCATTCTTGGTCAATCCCCACTCTCGGTTGACAATCAACTGAATAGCAAGGGCACGCCTTACCGATTCTGCAGACGGTGTGGTAATGGCTTCATCAAATGCATTCGTATGAAGGCTGTTGCAATTATCATAAATAGCGCACAACCCTTGAAGGGTCGTCCGAATATCATTGAACTGGATATCCTGACTGTGCAGCGATCGACCTGACGTCTGAATATGGTATTTCAGCTTCTGGGATTTTTCATCGGCATTATATTTATATTTCATGGCCACGGCCCAGATTCTTCTGGCAACTCTTCCAATCACCGTATATTCCGGGTCCATCCCATTGGAGAAGAAAAAAGAAAGGGAGGGGGCAAAAGAATTGATATCCATCCCCCGGGAAAGATAATATTCCACATAAGTAAATCCATTTGCCAGCGTTAATGCAAGCTGGGTGATGGGGTTAGCCCCGGCCTCTGCGATATGATAGCCTGAAATGGAAACCGAATAAAAATTTCTTACCTGATGATCAATAAAGTATTGCTGAATATCTCCCATCATTCTCAAGGCAAATTCAATGGAAAAAATACAGGTATTTTGTCCCTGATCTTCCTTTAAAATATCTGCCTGAATCGTTCCTCTTGCATTGGACAAGGCAAATTGCCTGATCTCTGCAGCCTCGTCTTCAGAAGGCTCCCGACCCTTTTCCTCTTTAAACTTGTCTATCTGCTGGGTAATGGCCGTATTAATAAACATGGCCAGCATCATGGGAGCCGGGCCGTTGATGGTCATGGAGACCGACGTATTGGGAGCACACAGATCAAACCCGCCATACAGTACTTTAACGTCATTCAGGGTACAGATACTCACACCGGATGTTCCAATCTTACCATATATATCCGGGCGGGTATCCGGGTCAAACCCATAAAGGGTAACCGAATCAAATGCCGTGGACAATCTCTTGGCAGGATAGGAGCCGGAAAGCAATTTAAACCGCTGGTTGGTATCCTCAGGCCCACCTTCTCCTGCAAACATCCTGGTGGGATCTTCATCTGCCCGTTTTAAAGGGAATACCCCTGCTGTATAGGGAAAATTTCCTGCAAAGTTTTCTTTTCTCATCCACTTATACTGCTCACCCGGATCTTTGAACTGTGGCAGAGAAATTTTTGGGATTTTGGAATGAGAGAGTGATTCGCTGTATAACGGCACCCTGAATTCATTCCCCCGAACATGATACACCAGTTCATTCTTCTTATACATCTCTTTGCAGATTTTGAATTCATTGATGATCTTATCGGTCTCTTTTTCTACGAAGGACTGAGCATCTGCAACTGCCTCCTTAAATTTTCCCAGAACATCCGGAAGTTGATCAAGACTCATATTTTCCATGGTTTTTGACGCCTCAATCAAATGCCACCGGTTTCGTACGGCTTCAGACTGTTCTTCGGTTGTTTTGTGGTATTCTCTTACCGTATCGGCAATCTCGGCAAGGTATCGGGTTCTCTCTCCCGGAATAATAATGGTTTTTGAAGAGGATTCTTTTTTGTCTGATCTTGGAATGCCGGATTCATATTTAATATTTTTCTTTTCTGCAATAAGATCCAGAAGGCCATGATAAAAAGCGGTAATGCCATCATCATTAAACTTGGATGCGATGGTACCATATACCGGCAGATCTTTTGGATCCATATTCCAGGCCTTTCGATTTCTCTGGACCTGTTTCCGCACATCCCTTAATGCATCTTCACTGCCCCTTTTCTCATACTTGTTCACCACAACAATATCGGCATAATCCAGCATGTCTATTTTTTCTAACTGGGAGGGAGCGCCAAATTCTGCTGTCATGACATAGATGGACATATCCACCAGATCGACTACTCTTGAATCCCCCTGGCCAATACCGGCAGTTTCGACCAAAACAATATCATACCCCGCCGCCTTCACCACATTAATGGCATCCGGCAACGCCTCGGGAAGCTCTGTCTGGGATCGTCTGGTTGCAAGAGACCGCATATAGACACGATCTGTGTCTATGGCATTCATCCTGATCCTGTCACCCAGAAGGGCACCGCCTGTTTTCCGTCTGGACGGATCGCAGGAAATAATGGCAACATTGACATCTTTAAGATCGTGCAAAATCCTGATAATCAATTCATCTGTCAAAGACGACTTGCCTGCACCGCCGGTTCCGGTTAATCCAATGATGGAAACATTCTTTTGGTCTGCAACTTTGGAAATCTTTGAAATAATTTTTTCAAATTCCTCCTGATTGTTCGCCTTAGCCTCCTGAACCGCAGAAATAAAATTTGCTGTCACATATTTATTATCAATATCCAGACTCTCATAATCAAGATGATCATAATCAACCGAAGGGGCATCCATAGACCGCATCATATCATTGATCATTCCCTGAAGTCCTATTTTTGCTCCATCTTCAGGAGAATAAATCCGTGTCACGCCATAGGCATGCAGTTCATCCATTTCCGAAGGAATAATAACGCCGCCGCCGCCGCCAAAAATCTTAATATGTGAACCACTTCTTTCTTTTAAGAGATCCACCATGTACTTAAAATATTCAACATGTCCGCCCTGGTAACTGGATACGGCAATACCCTGTGCATCTTCTTCTATCGCGGCATCCACGACTTCTTTTGCAGACCGGTTATGACCGATATGAATCACTTCTGCTCATGACCGTCAAAAAGTGATGTGGCGGTAACGATTTTGACTGAATACCTGGGTTTGTAGATTTGGGTTTCCATACTCACCATTTCTCCTTTTAAAAACGTTCGGGAGTTTGATTAAACTAAACAAAGTTTATGCGCTATGATTTAACTGACACAAATAAATAAATAAATAAATGAAAAAAAAATTATTTTTGCAAAAATATAAGTCCAAGAATGAAGTCAGTTTGAATTTTAATGTATTCCTCAATGGTAAAATTCCGTTGCACATGCCAGCGCCGAAAGGCCCACATCTGGCCCAGTACCGATATATTGTGACCCACAAGATTCAATATTTTGTCATCCAGGTTTGGAAAATTATTTTTCCCGGAGAGAGAAGAAAGTGCATTGATAAAAATATCTGTTATATTCAACTCATTCACCAGGACTCTGACTTTCCATTTTTCCGGCAAAAATTGAGTTACCTGGTACATCATCAGAATATGATCCCCCATCTTATCACACACATAAAAATAATGACGAATCACCCGGGCCAATCTCTCTTTTTCTTTATCTGTACCCGATAACGCATTTTCAACAGCATCCCAAACCTCTTCATGAATGGTTTTACACACCAGATAAAGAAGGTCCTCTTTAGAACTGACATATTCATACAAAGAGCCAATGGAAAAATTGGCAGCCTTGGCAATCATCCGTGTTGTGGTCTTGTGATATCCATGTTCAATAAAAAGATTAACCGTTGAATCGACAATCTGACGTCTTCTTTTTCTGACCAGCTCAGGATTTTTTATTTGTGTGGGAACTTCACCATCAGTTGCTGGAAGCTTAAATTTTTTAACTCTTCCCAAAAGTTTTCTCCTTTCCCTTCAATACCGCTATCAATAAAAAGACTTGAGCGAGCGCTCAGTCATATGTTTTTGTCGCATTTCTTCCAATTTTTGTCAAGAAATTATCTGAAGCCTTTCTTTGAATTTTTATCTTTTATCCTTCAAAGGTAAAAACAAAACCTTTAAAAAACATTTGACAAATTAATCTCTTTAAATATAATATTTTGAAAATAGACTGAGCGCTCGATCAGTTTCTTAAATTATCAAGCGCTTTTTATGGCTGAAAAACCATAAATAAAACAAAGAAATAACTCATAATATAAGGAGGCGCAGGGTGGATTTTGACCTTACCAAAGAGCAGGAAATGATCCGTAAGGAAGTTAGAAAGTTTGCCCAAAAAGAGATTGCTCCCATTGCAGG
>JAFCZY010000478.1 GCA_019314105.1 Deltaproteobacteria bacterium | reverse complement strand
CAGCGTGTTTTTATCACTGCGAATCATATAGTCTCGAAAAACGGATCCTTTTTTCAAAGTGATTGCCTCAAGGGCATCAGCCTCTGATAACACAGTCAACCCATGTATCGTTACGGACGTTACGAGCGTCTGAACCCCCTCCTTGATGTCCAGAGTGATGTTTACATGTGTTTTGTTTTCTTTAATGTCCTTGTGCAATGTTATTTCATCGTTTACCACCGTATTCATATATCCTTGCTTGAGATACAGAGAGGTAACCGCACATTTATCCTCTTCCAGAGTTTCCTGAACCCATGCACCGTTTGCCATAAGCCCCGGTGTTCGGATCACAGTCTGTTTTTTGATCTTTTTTGAATCAAACGCATGATTTCCTGTGAGGTTGACGGAATTTACAAGGTATTGCGGTCCTTCATAAATCAACAGGCGGATGTTACGCACGGGCATGCCGGCGTCTTGTTTTCTTTCAGATTTCATCTCTATCCGGCAATCCTTATAGCCAGCGTTAAGGTATCGTTTCTTTATGTTGCGAATACTTTTTCTTAGACCAAAATCCTTGTTATTTCCCTCCTTAAACAGGATTAAATCTTTTTTAAGGGTAAGATCCCAAAATTCCTTATTTCCCTGAAATTCAATGTCATACCGGGGTCCTTCGTCAATGGTTACTAAAATATAAGCATTTTGAGTTTTGGCATCTTTGTTAACAACGGAGTTTACGACAACCTCCGGATATCCTTTTTTTCGGTAAAACCGGATGAGGTTTTTGATATCTTTGTTAAATGTTTTTTTCTTAAAGCGCCTCATAAAATCCGGAGTCAACCACGATTTGCAAGTTTTGATCCCCAACATCCCCAACTTAAGGCGCGGGGTTGAAAAAGCCCGGTTTCCTGTGATTTCAAAGCGCCGGACATGAAAAAACTCCCCCTTGTTTATAGTGACATAAACCACAATATTTCCGTCGGCCGGATCTTCTACGGCGTCTAAATCAACAACCGGCGCAATGTAACCTTCATTCTTGAAGGTTTCGGTAATGACAGCCTCTTTGTACTTGAAAACCAAGGGTAAACCGATCTTCTCTCCGGTCCGATTCAGAAACATGGATTGCTTTAAATATGTTCGACGATTTTAAAGCCTCAAGGGAATCCTGGAACCGTTTTGGGGAAAAGGGCTCTCCTTCCCGGATAAAAATAAGACGCTTTACCTGATCAACCCATGGACTCGCATCTCCTTTTATCCCCTGAACATCAATAATAATCCGTGAAACAATCGGCGGTCCGGGTTCATCTTTTTTCTGCTTTAGTGCATATGCAGCGTCTTGGGCAAAACATACCATTAGAATCCACAACACTGCGGATATCTTTATCCATTTTTTCTGCTTGCACGTGGTCATCCGAATCAATCTTTTTTTATCGAAATTCAAATCTGAATTGAAGCCTGCCGCCAAAATTCCCCTCCGTATCCTGGAAGGTGTTCATTAACAGTTTCTCAAGGAATTTATATTCCGTGATCATCTGATGGATGACCTTCGCATTTTTGGTCTGCATGCCGTATTTGACAGTTACTCTTCGGGAAAGCTCTTTACCGACAAATACTTTTACCTCATCTGACTTCTCAGCCTCTTTTGCTTCCGTATATTCCAGATTTACAACATCCAGACCGGTGGCATCCTTGATTTGTTTTTGAACTGTTTCGGAAAGAACATCGGCAAGCATTTGTCCTGGAGATAGAGCATTTGTCCTGGAGATAGGGATGAACCGCCTTCTCTTGCAATCAGTTCCTGTGTTGTTTTACCGGAGACCAACAAAGAAACAATATCTTCCTCTCTTTCTGACGGGTCGGAAAAAAAATTAAATTTAAGATTGTCAGGTGTTCCGAAGACATTCAAAAATACGGTCCATTCCCGAACCATTACTTCACTTTGCACATCAATGGTCGGCTCAATTTTATAGGGATTTATAAAATCAAAGACACCTTTTTTAACATTAAACTCCTTTTTTTGGAAATAAACGGTTCCGCCGGATTCTACCTCTGCCCTCCCGCTAATGAGGGGTTGATTCACAGACCCGTATATGCGGAAATCGGGCTTGATGGCCAATAAGGCCATATTATTGTCTATGACAAAAGGTTCTCTGTAACGGATTGTAATATCGAATTCCATATTTTTTAAAAAGGGCCATGGGATCTCCGACGTTATCAGGTCCTCTTCCCGGGATTTTTTTCCGAGGCTTTCAATAAGATTCAGATGTACATCCTTATAATACTTCCCCTCAAGCATTTGGACTTCTCCCGATATAAGGAATTTTTCAGGTGTGCCACTAATATCCAGTTCAGCGCTCAAACGGGTTTCTAAGGTATCGGGAATCATAATCGGAAGATCATCGGCTTTTAATTTGAGGCCCACTTTTGAGGGTCGATATGCCTTAAGATCAATGGCGCCAAACAGTTCAAAAC
>JAFCZY010000273.1 GCA_019314105.1 Deltaproteobacteria bacterium | reverse complement strand
GGTCCTTTTTCTCCTCTGAGTATTGACAGTGTGATGGCCGCATTCTTTTTGACATCACCGCCTTTAAGGTCTTTGGGGTCTGCATAATCTTCAAAGAAATCAAGAGGATCAAGATAATAGGACCGGATATTCCCATAATTAAGCTCAGACACCCTTGTTGGTGCCGTGGTGGTGATTTCATCCATTCCATCATGCCCGTGAACCACAAACGCCTTATTTACACCTAAAAGTTTCAGGGCTCGGGCAAACATTTCCGTTAATTGAGGAGCATAGACACCCAAAAGCTGGCAACTGGCAGCAGCCGGATTGGTCAGGGGGCCCAGCATATTAAAGATACTTCTGATACCGCAATCCTGTCTTGCCTTACCGGCATATTTCATGGAACCGTGATACAGGGGGGCAAACATGAATCCGATACCCATCTCATTAATGGCTTCCTCAACAATTTCAGGATCTGCATTCAAATTCACGCCGAGTTCTTCTAATACATCAGCACTGCCGCATTGGCTTGAAATTCGTCTGTTGCCATGTTTGGCAACCGTCACGCCAGCGCCTGCCACAACCATAGCCGTGGTTGTGGAGATATTGAATGATCCGGATGCATCCCCGCCGGTTCCAACGATATCAATAACCTTTTTAGACAGGGTCTGAATCCTTATTGCCTTTCGTCTCATGGCCCTGGCAGCACCTGCCAGCTCTTCAAATGTTTCTCCTTTTGTTGCAAGGGCTGCCATAAATGCCCCAATCTGGGCTTCAGTAATATTGCCTGAAAAGATATCCATGAGCATCGAAGCGCTGCTGTCCTGGTCAAGGTTTTGTCCTGTAATAATTTTATTTAAATTCCGGGTAAACGTCATGGTCTTATGCTCCTTTGATGAAATTTCGGATCAGTCTTTTCCCCAGACTGGTCATAAAGGATTCAGGATGAAACTGAACCCCCTGGGTGGGGTGGTCTTTATGTCGGAGTCCCATGATTTCACCATCTTCTGTTTTAGCGGTAATGGTCAGGCAGTCGGGAAAATTTTCATGGGAAACCGCCAGGGAATGATACCGCATGACGGTAAAGGGTTTGTTAATGCCCGAATAAATATATTCCCCGTCTGAGGTGATCACGGATGTCTTCCCATGCATGATCTGCCTGGCATGAATGATTGTCCCGCCAAAACTCTGGGCAATAACCTGGTGTCCAAGGCAGACACCAAGAATAGGAACATGTCCTGAAAAATGTTTGACAACATCAAGGGAAATGCCGGCATCTTCCGGTCGTCCAGGCCCCGGGGAGATGACAATCGCCCCTAAATTTAAGGCGTTGAGTTCATTAATGGACACCTTGTCGTTTCTGAATACTTCGACATCCACACCGGTATGAAGAATATAATGAACCAGGTTAAAGGTGAATGAGTCATAATTATCTATCACTGCAACTAACATTTATCTGCCTCCGCTATTATCGCCAAGAGCAAGCTTTAACGCCATCTCCACACTTTTTGCCTTGTTTTGACATTCCATCAATTCTTTTTTGGGCTCAGAATCATATACAATCCCGGCCCCGGCCTGAATTGTCAGTTTGTCATTTTCCATGACCGCTGTTCTAATGGTGATGGCAAAATCCATGTTTCCGGTAAAGGAAATATACCCTGCCGCCCCACCATAAACCCTTCTGGGAGTATTCTCAAGTTCGGATATGATTTCCATGGCCCGGATTTTGGGGGCACCGGACAATGTACCGGCTGGAAATGTGGCTTTGAACAGATCATAGGCATCCATTTCTTTTTTCATGTCACAGGTAATATTGGATACCAGGTGCATGACATGGGAGTACCGTTCAATCACCATGGTATCAGTGACCTGGACGGTTCCGGCTTCAGCCACACGGCCTAAATCATTCCTGCCAAGATCAATCAGCATGACATGTTCGGCTTTTTCTTTTTCATCATTTAAGAGCTCATCAGCCAGTTTCCGGTCTTCCTGTTCTGTTTTTCCCCGGGGCCGTGTACCGGCAATGGGCCTTAGCGTAGCGATGTCATTTTCAAGTCTGACCATGGTTTCGGGCGTAGAACCTGCAATGATCATGTCCTTAAAATTCATAAAAAACATATAGGGAGAAGGATTAATATATCGCTGGGCACGGTAAATCAGGATCGGATCAACGGTTGAACGACATGAAAATGCCTGGGAATAAACTGCCTGGAAAACATCCCCTTCAACAATATGTTCTTTGATCTTTTCTACGCCTTTCATATACTCTTGGGGGGGTGTTTCAGATTCAAGGTGAACTTCAGAAAGTTGTGATTGTTTTATCGGAATAAAAGGGGTGTCAATGGTTTCAAGCATCTGATAAAGATCATTTTGAGCCTGTTCGAATACAGTCTCGTGATTATTGCAATCAGTGAGGTAACATATTTTAAGACAGGTCAAGGTCTGTTTTATATTATCAAAAATGATCATTTCATCCGGTATGATAAAATGGGCATACGGTATATCCTCGGGCAGAGAAACCGGAATGTCTTCAAAAAATGAGACCATTTCATAGGTGAAATATCCGGTAAATCCACTCCAGAATCTGGGCAGTTCATGGATTTGAGCAGGAACGAACTCTTTGGAAAGCGTCCTGATCACATCCAGAGGATCATTGTGGTGGGCAATTTTTCTGGTTCCTGTCTTTGTTTGTATCTCAACATCCTGTGAGAAAATTTTAATGGTGCCGAATGCAGACACCCCCATAAAACTGTACCGGGCCCATCTTTCGCCGCCTTCGACACTTTCCAGTAAAAAGCATTCTTTTCCCTTGCTGAAAAATTTTTGTAGAATGGAAACAGGTGTTTCCATATCGGCAAGGATTTGAGTGCAGACAGGGATGACAGTACAGTTTTTGGCATGGGTTAAAAATGCTTGTTTTTCAGGAAATTGTGTTAAAATCATTTGGTTTCCTTAAACGTAAAAAAAGGCTGAGACAGTATTTTACTGCCGTAGCCTCTGATTCTTTTTTATTTCAGGATAAAATAACCGGGATTTTATTTTATGTCAAGGAAAATGTTTCTATAAATAGAAACAAATTTTTACCGATCCTTCTAAGGCCTCAATTTAAGCCTTTTGGCAAGTCTCTTTACCTGATTTTATTTGACGAGAGGATTATAAAACTCAGGCCTTCTGTCGCCGAACAAATCATTGTTTTCAGTGATCAATTTGTTTCTGGTAGTTGCCAGGTCAATCTCCTGCACAACAACCTTATCTTCTTGGGGACTTGACTGTGCCACAATATTTCCCTTTGGTCCGACAATTTGACTATTGCCTGTGAACGAGAGTTCTCCTCGGGGACGAATTTCTTTCCCCGTTCTGTTTGCCGTTATTGAATAGACTGAGTTTTCAAGAGAACGAGTAATCATG
>JAFCZY010000272.1 GCA_019314105.1 Deltaproteobacteria bacterium | reverse complement strand
ATTGATCAACTGATCGATATGACAGATGATTTTATCCCCGAAAATCAACCAGAATTTTGATCACCAAAAACAGAATAAAAAAAGTCCAATGGGCGCACCTATTTTAAAAGTTTAAAATGGGCGCCCATTAAACCTTATTATAAAGGATATTAATTTATCCAGCACAGCTCTAATCAAGGAGTGATCTCATGACAACAGATAAATTTCTTGGGCTTAATGACAGTCTTGAACTTCAAAAATACATAAAAAATTTGAATTGAGATAGAAATACCTGTTGCTCATTCTATGGCTCTCCTAAAAGACATCCACATGAAAAGAATCGAATTATTCTTGTTGCAGATCCTTTTAGTGAACACACCTTTTATTACGAATTTAATATTAAAGAGATCCGGTTTATCGAAGAACAAGCAAGTATTTCAAACATGGTAGGGTTTTCCTTTTAAAAAATTCCCACATTACAACATCTGGTATGGATGAATTTTCCAATCTCAGGCTAAAAATTAAAATATATGGGGGGAAAAAAGTTAAAAAAAATCAAAAGCTCATTCAAGCATATTGGAGATTAGCATTCGTGTCCGGCAACTTGTTGCAGGGCGGTAACCCAGAAGTGAATTAAGTAAGCTGTCTCTCAAATTTTTAATCGCATGCGCTGTGGATTATCGCTCCTTCAGGGCAAGTTTCAACACATGCACAACATTCAATGCAGTCATCAATTTGAACAGGTACGGTTTTGCCACTCTGTAACTCATAGACTTCAGAAGGGCATCCATCAGCACATTCCCCCTGTCCCGTACACTTGTCATAATCCACTTTTATTGTGACAGCGTCACTTTTCCATGTTTTGATACTCATTGATCTGTCTCCTTTGTAGTTTTGAATGATATCCGACCAGATAAATAAAAATTCTGATTCAAGAATCCTGCTTTAAAAATCTTTATGCATCAGAGAGATGAATTTAGATCAGTTCATAGAAAATTAACAGCATTTCTTTCAATAAAAAACATTTAAAATATTGTTGCCCATATCCGGCAACTCATCATTGCCCTCATCTATAACCTTATAAATGGTATTCATTGTTTCAATAATTCCTCTTTTCCGATCAATTGAGCAGATATATGATGAGATCATGTGCCAGCCAGGTTTATACCTGCCGGCTGAATCTTCAACGACCGTACCACTGAACTTCAAGGGTCCAGGGTTAAGCAAAACTCCGGGGAAAGTAGCTAAAAATTCTTCTTCGAATCCCTCTATGTCCGGTAAGATCAGGTGGTGAAGTTGCCAATTTCTGATCAATCCGCCGTCTTTTTTCATGTTTAATAAATCCTGTCTTTTCCCTGGACTACATCTTTAAGTGAAACGTGGCAGAAAAAAGAGGATACAACAAATTGTGCTGCATGACAAATAAGATGTTTTTATCAGAACAAGGCCTGCCATATTACCAGATATATTAAATTTTCTATGCCCCCCCATCAGTCAAATCAAATGTTACAATATCTGAAATATTTAATTCCAGCATTTTTATGCTTGCCAAAGCTCTTTTGGCATTCCTTGACAGTGCAGGAAATCTTTTTGCCTCTGTCTCAAGCTCTAACAGCAATTGTTTTATTTTAAGAATTTTATCATTAACCCCGTTCAGGTTGGAGAAATTTTCCATTGCCTACCTTCCTTTTCTTTAAAATTTTTTTCGCAGATCCTTAAATCGTTTTGCCTTTACTTCATATCTTGGCAGGCTGCCGTAATCATAATATTCAATTAGATATCCCAGGTTTGTTTTCAGCCTGAGCTGATCTTTCAAGAAATTTTCCACACTGAGCTTTGTAACATCCGGCATAAGTTCCACTTTAAGCTTTATCCTGTCGACATCTCCTTGTTTATCCACAATAACCTCAAACTCATCGCCAAGACCGTTGATGGATCTGACCACTTCTTCTATGGCCGCAGGAGAGAGGAGTACCCCCTTTACCTTCGTAATATCATCGGCACGGCCAATAACACCGCCCTTAATCAGTCGGAATGTGCGGCCGCATGAACAGGGTTCTGAATCCCACTCAATTACATCTTTGGAATCAAACCGTATGCAGGGCTGAGCCACCCTATCCAGGGCAGTGATAACCATTTTTCCTTTTCGTCCCGCCTCTTCTATAATCTCACCCGTATCTATATCTTCTATCTCCACAAGAAACATGGCTTCATTGACATGCATCCCGCAGCGCTGGTTTCTGCACTCGTATGACCATGCACCGATTTCCGTTGCACCGGAGTGGTCATATACTTTGGCCCCCCAGGCATCTTCCATTCTTTTTTTCGTGCTTGGAATACTGGCCCCAGGCTCTCCTGCACAGGTGATTTTATTGATGGAGAGTTCACTTGGCTCGATTCCCATCTTATTTTTTGCCACATCCGCCATTCTCAAGACATATGTAGGCGTCGCCATCATAGCTGTTGCATTCAATTCTTTTATTTTTAATATGCGGGACTGGGTATCAAGGACACCACCGGGAACCACTTCGCAGCCCAGTTTTTCTGCCGCATAATGTCCGGCCCAGAAAGCAACAAAAATATTATAGCCAAAAGGGATGAACACCCTGTCTTTGGGACGATATCCCTGAGCCCATAAAATAAAAGACCAGCATTCCGACCACCATTCCCAGTCCTGCCAGGTATCGGGCTGATAAACGGGCTGACCTGTTGTGCCGCTGGTCTGCCTGAAGGTTGAGACTTCTTCTAAGGGGACACACAGGGCATCTCCATAGGGAAAGGGATCTTTATTCTGAATTTCTCTCATCATGGATTTTTCAACCTTGGGGATCTTTTTAATATCATCAAAAGAACGAATGTCATCTGGAGTTAACCCGGCTGTGTCATAAAGGGCTTTGTGAAATTTTGAATGGGTATAGGCCCAGTTTAATATTCGCTTAAACTTCTTAAACTGGAAAACTTTAAGTTTTTCCAGTGGCATTGTTTCCAAAACCGGGTTCCAGTATTCTTGATAATTCATCATTCTATCCCTATCTTAATTTGAAATAATGGGGCGGCTTGCTTTTCAGGAGGTCTCTTGGAAAGTGCTATCCCCATTATTCCAAATATTTTAATCAATCAAGCTGCTCTCTATAGCCTGATATAAGGCGAATCCGTCAGATTTATTTATTCTTTTTCAGGCTGATTTTTACAAATTCAACAATTTTTTTACCGTCAAATCCATTTTTATTCATCTTATCAATATAATCGTCTAAAACAGGTAAAACCGTGGTTTTCCACCTTTCAGATTCGGCATCACTGAGTTCAATCACCTCATGGCCAAGGCTTTTAAAAGCCTCAAGCCCAACCTTGTCACTTTCATCCCATGCTTTGCCATGCTTAAGGATCCATTCCTGATTAATCTGACTGATAATTTTTTGAAGA
>JAFCZY010000271.1 GCA_019314105.1 Deltaproteobacteria bacterium | reverse complement strand
TTCATGTCTTGAATCAATAAGGTTGCCATCAGGCTTTTTGCGGGCTTTGTGCTGGCCCCAGTAACACCGGAACCGCCTTTCCCGGGTTTCAAAGGTCACTTCGGCAAAGCATTCTCCGGTCTGCCGGGACATGATCTCGTTGCCGGCTTTGGTAATGGATTTTAATCGCGGTGTTTGGCCGTAAAGGGCAAGACAGATGGCATCGAGAATAGTTGATTTTCCCGCACCCGTAGGGCCTGTAATGACAAATATCCCGTCAAAAACATACTCAGGTGTTGTAAAATCTATAGCCCACTCCCCATAGAGTGAATTGAGATTTTTAAATCTAAGCTCAAGAATTTTCATGACCCGCCTTTATTATTCCGCATTTGTATCTTCTTCATTCAGTAATGTGATGATCTCTTGATGGGCCTGAATCAGCGCCGGGCGTTCATCTTCTGTCACCTCATAGGTATCCAGCAACCGGTTAAAGACATCGGTTACATCCAAGTCATCAAGCAACTCCTCTTTACAGGTCTGACTGAGAATCTTTTCAATAACCCGCTTATCTTTTATTTGTCGGATCTCCATACCCGTATCTGAAACCGCCTCTTCGACAAGTTCCCTCAAATTTCCGGCAATCTTATTCCCTGTGTACTCAATCTCCAGCCATGCATGACTGCCTTTGGATTTCAACTCAATTATTCTTTGGGTAATCTCATCCATTTCGCCGGATATTCTTTCCAACTCCTGAAAGCGGGGAACCGTATGAAGTGTGATATCTAAAGGAAGGTTTGGGTTCCCAAAACTTTTAAAATCAATGGCTACAACACTTTTCTCCTGCTTTGCTTCTCCATACCCCATGGGAATCGGCGAGCCAGCATATCGGATATGCGCTGACTTTCCAACTAGTTGCGGAACGTGCAGATGTCCCAATGCCAGATAATCGATACAGGCAGGGAAAATATCTTTGCCGACATGGGCCAGAGAGCCGACATAAAGTTCTCTTACGCCGTCACCGTCAATGGTTTTACCGCCGGCTGTAAAAAGGTGTCCCATTCCAATGATAGGGATATCGCCGTACTCTCTCTGCTTTTTTTCTGCAATTCTACAGACATCGGCATAATGCCTTTGCACACCTTTAATGAGATTGGCATTTTTGTCTTCTATGCTTTCACCGGCCTTTACCACCCGGATATCCCGGTCCCGCAGATACGGAACCGCACACACAATCGCTTCCGGAACATCCAAAATTCCTTTAAGGAGAATGACTTCGTCCTCCGGATTCTCTGTGATCGAACCCACAACATGGACATTCAAAGCCAGCAGCAGCTCTTTTGGCGCATTCAGAAACGAAGGCGAATCATGGTTGCCCGCAATAATCACAATATGACGACAATTCGATGCAGAGACCTTGCAGAGAAAGCGATAATAAAGTTCCTGCGCCCGGTTACTGGGGGTACTGGTGTCAAAAATATCACCACTGACCAGCAGTGCATCAACAGATTCACTCTCTATCAATCCTGCCAGCCAGTCAAGAAATGCTGAAAATTCATCATATCGTTTCCGGCCATACAGTGAACGGCCGATATGCCAGTCCGAGGTGTGAAGGATTTTCATAAAGCAGTTACCTCTTCGATTTTTTTAGAAATTCACATCACTTTTAACCGGTATTTCATATTCAAACATTGTTTTCAAGACTTTTGACCACAAATTATGATAAGCATTATATAATAAAATTGATGATTATTAGAAATAAGAGGGACAATGAGTACTATTACAAAATATATCACCGAGGTTTCAGCGGAATGCCATTCCTGTATAATAGCCCAGGCATGCTCGGCAGCACATTTTGCAAATCTTTCCAAAGAACAGACCAGCCGGGTCCTCGATGTGGCCAAAGTAAGTATAGCGGAATCAAAAACGACACCTCTTTTAGCCCAGCACATTATTCGTCGTGTGGCAGACTCGATTATTAAAGAATGCTGTGAATCTATTGATTTTGATATTTATGCGGACGTAAAAGAAAAATCGAATGTCTTATCTTTATCCTATGCAGAAAAATTTCAAAAGAAAATAGACGATAGCGAGGCCCCCCTGGAAGCAGGTCTTCAGATTGCAGCGGCAGGGAATATCATTGATTTCGGCGCTAAGCAGCACGGTTCTATCAATCTGGACAGGGAACTTCAGTCTCTTGATAAAACTCCCTTTGCCCGGTATGATATTGAGCTGTTTACACAAGCGCTGGATGGGGCTGAAACACTTCTCTATATCTGTGATAATAGTGGAGAAATTGTTTTTGATATGCTGTTTATTAAAGAAATAAAACGAGAATATCCGAATCTTCAAATAACAGCAGCCGTTCGTGAAAAGCCTATCATTAATGATGCTACCTTGGAGGATGCCAAAGCAGTAGGGCTTGATCGTCTTGTTTCAACCATCTCCAGCGGCAGTGTCTATCCGGGGACAATTCTTCTTGAAACAACCAAAGCGTTTCAAAAATTATTTACTTCAGCAGATGTGATACTTTCCAAGGGTCAGGGGAACTTTGAAACATTATTGCCATCTGCGGACAAAAGGATTTTCTTTTTATTAAGAATAAAATGTGGGTATATGGCAGCCTTATCCAATGTGAAAAAAGGTAAATTAGTGCTGATGCAAGGACACAAAAACGGCAAATCCATATGACAATTGCAGAAGCCATAACTGTGAAGCAAAAGGAGTTGAAATGAATTCAAAGACAAAGATTGGAATAGTGATCTGCGATCGCTATCGTCGATGTGCAGGCGGGAAGTGTTTCCGAGCGATGAGGAACAAGGAAGGCGCTTTCAGCATATACGCTGACACCGAGGTCGAGTTGGTTGGTTTTACAACCTGCGAGGGTTGCCCCGGCGGTAATATAGAATATGCCGGCGAAGAAATGGTGAAAAATGGCGCAGAGGTTATTCATTTGGCTACCGGACTGGTGGTGGGGTATCCTCCCTGTCCCTATATCCATACCTTTAAAGCCTTTCTTGAAAAACGCTATGGGATCAAAGTCGTTGTAGGTACCCATCCTATACCGAAAAAGTATCTTGATATGCATACGCATCTCGGGACATGGAAGGACTCAGCATGGGAATCACTTATCGCTCCGACCATGAGTGATGAAAAGACCCGGGCAAATTACGAGTATCAAAAGAAACTTGATAGGGATAAATCTGGGTCGTATCAACATCAAGGAGGGTCACTTTGCCGGATACCCGGTCAAACCCGCCCACCGGGGAAATGTGAGGGATATGAAGATCCTGAATAAAACTTCCCTGGTCAAAATGTGAGATGATCAGGCAATCGCCTTTCATTTCGAATTGTTCAAGCCTGCTGCGCAACAGGTGTTTGACTCTTTTTGAGCTTGAAGGATTACCTGTTGCCTGAACGGTTTCAACAAATTGCTCTGGAATCTCATAAGCCTCCAGAGCAGCTTTCACGACCTGACCCAATGTATGAAGAGGAAGTCCCCTTCGTCCCTTATAGCCGGTATCACTCATCCGCTCCTTCCAATGGGCGGTTCTTACCGTTTCAAGTAAATCCTGCTGGGTCACAGGAGGCCCGTTCAAAGCGCCCTCTTTCTCAAGGAGAGTATTTACCACGGACACAACGGCTGCCACGGAACAGGCGGATTCATGAAATTGCTTAACATGATGCCTGAACAATCCGTCTTTTATGACATTACCTGTATTTTCATAGGGCTTTTGAAGATAAACCGCCTGATCTTCTCCGAAAGTCCCTCTCTTTGCAAGTCTCTGTAAAAAATACTGAAAATAAAGATACGGACGAATTACCCATTTTAAAAAAATCATAGCCCCTGCTTATTTTTTGTCGCTATTTAAAATTTCTTTTAAGTAATGCCCGGTATAACTTTTAAAAGATTCTGCAATTGCTTCAGGAGGCCCTTCAGCGATAATTTCTCCCCCGCTGTTACCCCCTTCAGGCCCAAGATCAATAATCCAGTCTGCTGTCTTAATGACATCCAGATTGTGCTCAATAATGATCACTGTATTCCCAGCCTTTGTCAAGCGTGAAAGGACTTTTAAAAGGAGTCTGACATCCCTGAAATGGAGTCCTGTAGTGGGTTCGTCAAGAATATAAAGGGTTCCCCCGGTATCCCGTTTGGCAAGCTCCCGGGCAAGCTTGATTCTCTGAGCCTCCCCGCCTGAGAGGGTTGTGGCTGCCTGTCCGAGCTTGATATACGACAACCCCACATCCATTAAGGTATCCAGGATATGTTTGATTTTTGGATGGCTGATAAACAACTCCCTTGCCTGCATGACTGACAGCTCCAGAATATCTGAAATAGAATGACCCTTATAGGTAATTTCAAGGGTTGCCCGATTAAACCGCTTTCCATTACAGACTTCGCAGGGAACAAACACATCGGCTAAAAAATGCATTTCCACTTTAATATGCCCGTCACCCTTACAGGCCTCGCACCTGCCACCCTTTACATTAAAAGAATATCGCCCTTTTTTATATCCCCGGGCTTTTGATTCAGGCAGCAGGGCAAAAAAATCCCGGATATGGTCAAACACCTTGGTGTAGGTGGCAGGGTTGCTTCGAGGTGTCCGACCGATGGGTTTCTGGTCAATATTAATAATTTTGTCCATATGAGAAAGCCCCTTAATTTTATCATGCCGGCCTACAGTCAACTTGGAATCATGAAGTTTAACTGCCAGGGCCGGATAAAGAATCTGATTGATCAGGGTTGACTTTCCGGCCCCTGACACGCCAGTGACGGCCACCAGGAGTCCCAGGGGTATTTTTACCGTAATATTTTTCAGGTTGTTTTCAGAGGCCTTGACAATGGTGATCCATTTATTCCCCCGACTTTTATAGAGGCCTTGACAATGGTGATCCATTTATTCCCCCGACTTTTATGGCTTTTTCTTTTTTTCGGAATTTCTATTCGCTCTTTACCGGTTAAAAATTTACCGGTGATGGATGCCGGGTTCTCCTTAATCTGAGCGGGTGTGCCCTGAGCCACAATCTGTCCGCCAAGGTGCCCTGCCCCGGGACCGATATCCACAATCCAGTCTGCTTTTTCCATAGTTTCCTGGTCATGTTCCACAATGATCAATCCAGTCTGCTTTTTCCATAGTTTCCTGGTCATGTTCCACAATGATCAGGGTATTGCCGATATCCCTCAGATGATGAAGGGTATGCAAAAGTTTAATATTATCCTTTTGATGAAGGCCGATGGAAGGCTCATCCAGAATATAGAGAACTCCTGTAAGTTCCGAACCCACTTGGGAGGCAAGTCTGATTCTCTGGGATTCACCCCCGGAGAGAGTCGGCCCGCTCCTGTCAAGGGAGAGATAGTCCAGTCCAACATTCACCAGGAATCCGAGTCGGTCTGAGATTTCCTTTAGCAGTTCTTCGGCAATCAGCTTCTTATTCCCGATCAGGTTCAGTCCATTGATAAAATCAAAGGCTTCCCTGACGGTCATAGCCGTCACATCAATAATCGATTTCTTATTGATATGAACATGCAGCACTTCATTTTTTAACCGCTTGCCTTGACAGGCAGGGCAGGTGCTGGCGGTCATAAATGTGGAATAATATCTTTTCTGCCCTTCAGACTGAGTATCCCTGTATCGCCTCATCAGAGTATGAATCAGTCCCTCATGGGTTCTGGTGAATTCTCCCTGGATCTTGGCGGAGTTCCAGTTTACGGTCATCTCTTTATGTTTGGAGCCGTACAAAAGAAGATCTTTATCTTTTGGGGACAATTTTTTCCATGGCGTATCAAAGCTGATACCCCATTGTTGCTCCATGGCCTTAAGCTGGCTCATTCCCCAAGAATTATCATTGTTATACCGTGGTTTTTTAATAAAATAATTCTTCCATGGAATGACAGCGCCCTGACGGATAGTTAACTCCTTATCCGGCACGATCTTGTCTGCATCCATGGACAAAAGTGTTCCAATACCATTGCAGTCCGGGCACATGCCCAGAGGTGAATTAAACGAAAAAATCTGCGGGATAAGTTCCGGATATGCAATACCACAGCAGGATCGAGTCTCACTCATTTTCAGATCTTCTCTGCCCAGTATATGGACAATAATCTGTCCGCTTCCCAGTTTCAAGGCATTTTCCACGGAATCGGTCAGGCGCTTCTCAAAATTTTTGTTATTTTTAATCTTCAGGCGGTCCACCACAACTTCTATGTGGTGCTTCTTATTTTTAGCAAGGGCCTGAACATTTTCAAGGTCTTGTACAACCCCGTCAACCCTGACCCTGGCGTATCCTTGTTTTTTCAGACCCTCAAGTTTTTCTTTGTGCTCTCCCTTCCGGTTTTCCACAATGGGGGAAAGGATCAGGATCTTTGAAGTTTCAGGCAATGATAAAATCTGAGAAACCATGCTCTGGGCATGGCCCCGGCCCACCTTCTTTCCACACTTATAGCAATACTGGGTTCCTATCCTTGCAAACAACACCCTGAGGTAATCATAAATTTCCGTAATGGTTCCAACGGTGGATCTGGGATTTTTGCTGGCAGCTTTCTGTTCAATGGCAATGGTGGGGGAAAGCCCTCTGATGGTGTCATACTTTGGCTTTTCCATCTGGCCGATAAATTGCCGGGCGTAGGAGGAAAGGGATTCGACATATCGCCGCTGACCTTCGGCAAAAATCGTATCAAAGGCAAGGCTTGATTTACCGGATCCTGACACCCCGGTAAAGACAACCATCTTTTTCTTGGGAATGTCTATATCAATATCTTTAAGGTTGTGTTCTTTGGCTCCCTTGACAATGATCCTGTCAAGTTCCTTGGAATTTGAATTTGTCTGAACCGGTGATAAATTTACCGAACTGCCGTTTTTCATAAATTTGTTCCTACTCCTGGCATGCCTTTTTTTGTTCTCTCCAACATTGAAAAATGATAAGCATGGCAGGATAAAAGTAAAGTTATGGAATATTAAAAATCAAATTGCTTTTATACCTCCCTATTTGATAATAATAAAAAGATGAAACCGAATCAGACATACCGCCTGGCATATTCGAGCTGCCCCAATGACACCTTTATTTTTAAGGCCATTGCCCGACAGTTGATTGATCTTCACGGATATGCCTTTGACATTGTGCTTGAGGATGTGGAAACCCTGAACCAGAATGCTGCCAAAGGCGCATATGATATTACCAAACTGTCTTTTGCCGCATTGGGGAACCTTTCGGATCAATATGCCCTGTTACGGACCGGGTCTGCATTAGGCATGGGATGCGGCCCGCTGATTATCTCTCTTGCCGGGCGATCCATGGATGACAAAAACAAACCGATAATTGCCGTGCCAGGTTTGGGAACAACCGCTTATCACCTTTTCAGGTTTTATATGGATGATCTTTTCCCCGGTATGGAGGCAAATATTATCCCCATGTCGTTTGAAAAAATCATGCCGGCTGTGATTGAAAAAAAGGCGGACTTTGGTGTAATCATCCATGAAGGGCGGTTTGTCTATCAAACCATGGGGCTTGTATTAAAAGCAGATCTTGGCCAATGGTGGGAAGACAAAACATCCCTGCCCATTCCATTGGGCTGTATAGCCGTTAAGCGCGATATTGGTCCTGCGGTTGCCTGTGACATTCAGAAATTGATCCGACAAAGCATTGATCATGCATTTTCAAATCCTGACATGGCCTATGATTATATTCGGGATTATGCCCAGGAACTGAATAAAAATATTATCCAACAACATATCGAGCTCTATGTAAATGATTTTTCCAAAAATATCGGA
>JAFCZY010000026.1 GCA_019314105.1 Deltaproteobacteria bacterium | reverse complement strand
AGGGTTAATAAGGTAAGCTGGCAATGCCTCCTTGGTAATATTGGTCTTTTTTAATACTTCCTCAAACGATGTCGCGGCGGTTCTAATTTTTTCAAGCCCGGCATCACGCAAGGTAACCATTCCTTCCTTCATGGCGACTTTTCTGAGCTGATCTTCAGGCACAGCAGCACTAATCGCTTTACCAACTTCATCAGTGACTTCCATCAATTCATAGAGCCCGACCCTGCCCTTATATCCGCTTCCATTACAATGGCCGCAGCCTTTCGGGCCATATATTTTTAAATCCTTAATTTCATCTTTTGAAAATCCATTCAATTCAAGTTCTTTTGAATTATAGCCTGTAACAATCTGTTTACATTCAGGACAAAGCCGTCTGGCCAGTCGTTGGGACAGAACCATGGTTACCGCGGATGCCAGCATATATGAAGGAATACCAATGTCAATGAGACGTCCTATAGTTGACGGACAATCATTCGTATGAAGGGTTGCAAAGACCAGATGACCTGTCATTGCCGCCTTAATTGCGATTGAAGCTGTATCAATGTCCCTGATTTCGCCCACCATGATAATATCAGGGTCTTGGCGTAAAAAAGCTTTTAATGCTGCCGCATAGGTCATACCGATTTCTTCTTTTACAGGTACCTGATTAATCCCTTTAAAATTAAATTCGACCGGATCTTCTGCGGTTAATATTTTAATATCCTCTTTATTTAACCGATTCAGTATGGAATAAAGTGTTGTTGTTTTCCCGCTTCCGGTGGGCCCGGTTACCAACAAAAGCCCATAGGGTCGTGCAATAGATCTTTTCAGAATATCAAAAATGTTCGAATCAAACCCCAGTTTGGTCAAATCAATATTCAAAGCACTTTGATCCAGTATCCGCATGACAATACTTTCGCCAAAAAGTGTTGGCAAGGTTGAGACCCTGAAATCAATGGATTTTTTTTTCCCGAATCGTAGTTTTATCCTTCCATCCTGGGGAAGACGTCTTTCTGCAATATCAAGTTCAGCCAGAATTTTAATCCTTGAAATAACCGCATTTTTAATACTAGTCGGAAGATTCATGGCTTTATACATAGCGCCGTCAAGCCGATATCTCACCTGAAAAGATCTTTCAAAGGGTTCGATATGAATATCACTGACCCCATCACTAATGGCCTTGGTCAGGATACCATTCACAAGCTTGATAATCGGTGCATCCGATGCCATGAATTCATCCTGAGAATCATCCAAATCAGCAGGCCCGACTTCAATCCCTTCTGCCGCTGCAGAAACCAGGGAACCAAAATCATCAACAGAGGTGACGGGTTCATCATCTTCATCATCTTCTTCAAAATGAAGAAAACTTTTATATTCGTCATCACTGATTTTATAAAAATCGCGAAAGGCTTGAATCACATCATTTTCAGTAGACACACAAACCCGGATAGTTTTACCTGTTTTTTTTTGAAGGTCTTCAACCACAGCGGTATTGGTTGGTTCAACCATGGTAATGGTCAGGTCTTCTTTTTTAATTTGAAGGGGAAATATCAAATCGGCCTTGGCCACATCATAGGGTAATAACTTCAATGCGTTAGGGTCAGGCTTAATATCGGAAAATCTGACAACCGTATAATGATAAATTCGACCCAGGACATTGATGATCGTATCAGGATCAATAAACCCCTTGTTTAAAAGGATGCTGCTAAGCCGCTCGTTGGTTTTTTGTTGAATTCGTAACGCCTCATCTAGCTGTAGACTGGTAATCTGGCCTTCTTTTGAAAGGATCTCTCCAATTTTTGTCTTTCCTGCACCGGATTGGTCTTTTATCGTTGCTTTCAGGCTGGATGATTTGCGCATACTTATTTTATCCTTACATTATTTATAATTTTTATAAATTCTAATACCACCTGCTAAAATTAAAAGCCCACCTAAAATATAAAAACTTGACCTGACAAAAAAAAGTGTTTGCCTGAAAAATTCAATAGTTTCTACCTGCGACATCACTTGAGGGGTACGGTAGAAAACTCCTAATCCCACTGCAACCAGAAGAATACCATAATAAAACCCAAAATTCTTTTTGTCCATCTTAAATTAATGCCTTTCAAATTCTTCTAACTGATTATCAAATAATTTTTCGATTTTTTCAAACAAATTCATTTGAATTTCAAGGTCCTCAAATAGTATTTCATTTAAATTTTCAAATTTTGCAAGTTTTTTAGCTAACCCCTGAATTTTCTGACCATCCTGATTGTTTGATGCCTCTATCAATGCGGTATTAATTTCGGTTATCATTGCCTCATTTTTATCAATATCATTTTCCAGTCGCTCAATTTTTTGCTTTAACGGTTTAATCTCTCTTGATTTTTGTACGATAATTTCTGATTTTTTTTGACGGATTTCCTTTTTTGACAAGGTGGAAGTTTTTATTTTCTTTTCTATAAAATCATTTTCTTCTTCCCACCCCTCTTTGTCTAAAAACTCCTGATACGTTCCTTCAAAAACGTCTACAGTATTATTTTTAAACACCACCAGTCTGTTCGCAAGAGAATGAAGGAACATTTCATTATGTGTTATGATAACCACAGCTCCTTCAAAATTATCAAGGGCACAAATAAAAGAATCACAAGCTTCTATGTCCAGATGGTTGCTGGGTTCATCAAGCAGTAATAAATTCAAAGAACTCATCAATAATTTACCCAGCATTACCCTTGATTTTTCTCCACCGGATAATACGGATATTTTTTTCAAGGCACTGTCTTGTTCAAACATCATGGCCCCACAGATATTTCTGGCGGTCTGTCTGTTTGAATCAATCGAAGAAAGAACAAGCTCTTCTTCAACCGTAAAATTATCATTCAAAGATTGAACATTTGTCTGTTCAAAATAACCAAAGTGAACGCCCGGATTAATTTTGATGCTGCCTGAAATAGAATTAATATTCCCGCTTATCAATTTCAAGAGGGTTGTTTTTCCTTTTCCGTTTTTACCAATAATAGCAACACGATCATCAGGATAAACTGTCAAAGAAAAGTTGTGAATCAATGGGTTGTCCGATTGCCAGCCAAAAGACAAATTTTCTATCATTAAAATCTGTTTGCCTGAAAAAGGAAGATAATTAAATTCAAATTCAAGATTCTTCAGCTTTTGAAGTTTCTCTTTTTTCTGAGATTTTTCCAGCGTTTTTATCCGGGATTGTACCATATTGGCCAGACGGGCTTTGGCCCGGAATCTTGTAATAAAAGATTCAATCTCTTTTTTTCGTTTTTCTTCATTCTGTCTTGTTTTTTCATAGACCTCTTCATCCTGGGCAATCTGTAAATAATATTTAGATGTATCCCCCTTAATTTTTTTTATTTTATGCCTGTGAATACCGGCTATATGCATCACCACATTATCCATAAACCCTCGGTCATGTGTAATCAGTAAAACTTCCCGAGGCCATGAAATGAGAAATTGTGAAATCCATCGAATGGATGTAATGTCAAGGTAATTCGTCGGTTCATCAAGTATCAGAAGATCCGGTTCTGACACCAATACTTTAGCAAGATTAAGCCTTACCTGGAAACCGCCTGAAAACTTGCAGGGATCTTTTGTCAGATCATCCTGAGAGAACCCAAGCCCGGCAAGGATTTTTTCAGCCTTCCAGTAATGGCCTTTTTCGTGGTCTAAAAGTCCCAACATGGCTTCATCAATCACACGGCTTTCAGTAAAAGAAATTTTTTGCGATAAAGAACCGATTCGATACCCTGAAGGATAAGAGATGCTTCCTTCATCCGGGTGTTCCTGGCCTTCAATCATGTTTAATAATGTGGTTTTGCCATGACCATTCCTGCCAACCAACCCGATCCTTTCGCCGGGATTGATCTGAAAGCCTGTCTTATCAAACAGAACCTGATCTCCAAAACTTTTTGATATGGCATCAATATTCAGCATTCTTATTGTTCTTTATTATACAATTTCATTTTTTAATTTTTTAATAAACGATGTATCATAGCATTGTCATAAGAATTTACAAACAATTAAGATAATTTCCATACTCCATTACAGACGAAGCGGATTATATCTGTTCTTGGCGGGTCCCCATACATAACCCGTCACAGACTGCTCCCCTTACGTCCGCTGGATGGACATTGCAACACGGTTTAAGATAACCTGCGCTATACCAAAGCTAAACTGAGGGGTCGAGGGCTTATTCCAGCAGTGAACCTGTTCAGACGTTGGGGTCCACCTCAATGTTCTCCTTGTGAGCTAACGTATTGCTAAGCCGTTTCCACTTTATTTATTATTTCTGGGTTTGATAATTTGTCAGCCAGACCACAAACATCCATCAACAAGTCTGCCAACTCTTCAAAAGTTAACATTACTGTGCTGATATATAAACCGTCATTTTTAATCCACATGGAATGTAAGTGCGTATCTGGAATAGTAGAAGGCTCCAAGTGTTTGCTTACATTATAAATTCGGTTCAGTCTTTCTAAAGGTGTGCCGTCATTTTTCTGAAATAATTGCCCCTTTTTAATTTTCATGGTGCCTGATATACTAAATTGATAGCGATTTCAAAATGATAAAGAGACCGGAAATATATTGAAATTCGATCTTTTTTACCATTCACATAGTTCTGGAGTGCTATACGACCATTTTCATGTTCAACCAAAGCCATTTGTGCCCTGCGAAGTATTGCGAAAATAAAAGGTTTGTACTCTTGTTTTACGTTTACACAGAAAATAGAATTAAGCACAAAATTTTCAATCCAATGCTCAGCTTGATCAAACGCTTGCGTGAGGTCAATAGCATTGCATTCTGTCAGATTGGATATTTCTTGTGATACAAAATTGTCTAAAGAATAATTAGTAAGTGGCATTTCCCTACCTGTTTGAGGCTCATCCGCCGGGCGATAAATATATAGAAAAAATTCTATATATTGCCAATATACAATAAATAATTTTCCTCTTTATTGAAATAATACTATTAAAAAACAGGAAAATCCCTATTTATTATTTAATAATGTCTCAAATTACCTTGCCATACCCGAGAAATGATGTAAAGAAATATCCCCAATTCAGGCATTTTTTTATGATCTGATCTTGGCAATGATTAATCGGGAGCGTCAGAATGGCTGGGGATGTGGGCTATCAAGGAGATTCAAGGGTGTCTTGTTCGACCGGTTTGTCTGTGATTTGTGCGCGTGACCTGCAAGGTTATCAAAGTTCCAAATATCTGGAATGGTTAAGACGGCAGCCTGTCTGAGCGAAGAATGAGCCAGTTCTGCCGCCCAATGGAAGAGATTTGAGAACTTTCAAAAATTATTCAGGCACTATGGAGAATAAGACACCCTGAATCTCCATAGGTGATCAGTCACCCCGAATCTCCATGGGCGGGTTGCGTTGTCCGATTCATGGGTTTATAGAAATATTTAAAAATGAGGCCCTTTTTTTGAGGGCGGGCATTTATGGTAAATATCTATTGGAATCAAGATAAATATTGACCCAAATAGATTTTAATGATATACAAAATAGTTTTTAGACAATACCTGAAAGGCAGGTGTTGATTTTTGCATTAATCCTTGCTCTGACTGATTGTCAGGGCTTTATATCCGTAAGGAGAAAAAATGAGGAAGTATGAAACTGTTTTTATTTCTGACCCTGATCTTCAGGATCAAGCTCGCGCAGACCTGTTTGATAAAGTCAAAAATATTATTGCGCAGAAAAATGGTGTTTTTTTAAATTTTGATGAGTGGGGCAACAAAAAACTTGCCTATGAAATCAACAAAAAATTACGGGGTCATTATACATGTGTCACTTACGGCGGAACCGGTGATCTTATAAAAGAACTTGAGAGAAACTTCCGTCTCAGTGATGATGTGATGAAATTCATGACCCTCCTTCTTTCTGATGATGTAACGGCGGAACAACTTGAAAAAGAAGCTCTGGAAATAGAAAACCAATCCAAACAGATAGAAGAGACAGAAAAAAAAGCTGTTGAGGAAAAGGTTGTTGAAGAAGAGACTTCCAAAGAAGTTGAAGAAGTTGAAGAAGTTGAAAAAACCGAAAAAAAAACGGAATAATTAAGATTGAAGGGAAATGACAATGTATAATAACCGTAGAAATCAAAAAGGCGGGGGTAAAAATAAATTTTATCAACGTCGCAAAATATGCAGATTCTGTGTGGACAATGATCTTGAAATAAACTACAAAACTCCGAAAGCACTCAGACAATTCATTACAGAACGGGGGAAAATAATTCCCAGAAGAATCACGGGCACCTGTGCCAAACATCAGCGTCAGCTTACTGTCGCCATCAAGCAATCTCGCCAGTTAGCGCTGCTGCCGTTTGTCGGCAGACCGATGTATTAAAAAAGCAGGAGTGATGCAGGTGACTGGTACACTAATACAACCTACAGCGATTAAGGATATTCTAACCGGTATCCTTTTATGTATGCTGATCATTGCTATCATGTATGTCATGCCATTGATCGGTATCTTTGCCTGGCTGTTCCTTCCTTTGCCTGTTCTGTTTTACAGACTTAAGGTAGGAAGAAACGGTAGCGGTATTATCATGGCGACAAGCCTGGCTGTGCTAATTGTATTTACCCATAACGTTGCATTTAATACGCTCTACTTTGGTTCTTTATTGATGACAGGTTTTTTCCTTGGTGAATATATAGAAAACCACTTAAGTATTGAAAAAATTATGCTATACACAGGTTTTACAGTTCTTGGGGCCTGTGGTGCTGTTTTGCTTATTTATTCTTTAACTCAAGGTCAGGGAATTGGACACTTAATTTCAAATTATGTGTCCAGATATCAAGCTTTATCAACCCAACTTTTTTCAGAATCGGCTCAACTTTATCCGGAAATGCAAGTTGACCAGCAAATGCTTGAAAAAGCAAGTTCATTGTTTGTTATTATTTTTCCGGGAATATTTATCAATTCATACCTTACTATGGTATGGCTTAACATTCTATTAATAAAAAAGTTATTGTCAAAAAAAGGGATTATTGTCAAAAGTATTGAAAATTTAAATCAATGGAAAGCACCCGATTATTTAGTATTTGGTGTAATTGCTTTATCTCTTTTAATATTTTTACCCATAGATGTGTTAAAATTCTTTGCTGTAAACTGCCTGATAATTTTAATGTTTGTATATTTTTTTCAGGGAATTGCGGTGGTATCCTTTTTTTTTCAAAAAAAGAACGCCGCTTTTGCATTAAAGTTTTTTTTTTACATCTTAATTGGAATTCAACCTCTTTTTTTGTTCCTTGTCATTGGGTTAGGATTGTTTGATACTTGGATCAATTTTAGAAAACTTGATACGGCTACACGATAAAAAAAATAAACTAAAAGTCAGCCTCATTGAAGAAAAGAAAAAACGGCTGAACTTGTTTGGAGGTTTAAATGAAAATTATATTAAAAGAAACTATTGATACGCTTGGCATTGCAGGAGCAGAATGTGATGTGGCGCCAGGATTTGGTCGCAACTATCTTCTACCTCAGGGCAAAGCCATTCTTGCTACGCCCCAGAACCGAAAAGTCATGGAACAGGCGAAGGCAAAACTTGAACTTCAGATTGCCAAAGAAAGAAAAATTGCCGAGGAAATGGCGGCTAAAATCAAAAATGTTGTATGTACAATTAAAGCCAAGGTTCATGAAGAAGACCGTCTGTATGGATCCGTCACAACCCACGATATCAAAGAGTCATTAAATGCTCAGGATATCCTGCTGGAGCGCCGATCTATCCTTCTTGCGGAACCGATAAAAGAAATCGGCGAATACAAAGTGCCTATCCGTCTTTATAAGGATGTTGAACCTGCAATTACAGTTAATGTCATTGCTGAAGAAGAAAAATAATCTTTAACCTGCCTCCGGGGAAATTTTAAAATTTCCCCGGAGGCACCTATTAAAAATTATATTGTGACCATAAAAAATAAAATAGCCACCGACCCACTTCTCATCAAAACGCCTCCCCATGATATTGATGCGGAAGAATCAATATTAAGTGCTATATTTATTAATAATGACAGCCTTGATGATATTATTAACATCATATCTTATGAGGACTTCTATAAAGGTGCTCATAAAAAAATATTCCGGGCAATAATAGAACTTGCCAGCAAAGAAGAACCTGCGGATCTGGTGACGGTTGCCAATCGACTCAAAGAAAAAGAAGAACTTGAAAGTATCGGTGGAGTTGCCTATCTTGCCGCCATTTCCGATGCAGCTCCGATTGCTGTAAATGCGGTTCATTATGCCAAAATTATTAAGGGCAAAGCCTCTTTAAGACAATTAATAACTGCTTCTTCAGGTATTATTGAAAAGTGTCTGAAAGATAAAGGCAATGTTGAAGATATTATTGATTTTGCCGAAACCTCTATTTTAAATATCTCAGAAAAAAAATCAGGGAGTGCCTTTCAAAATTTAGGAGATTTGATTAATTTAAATATTGATAAACTTGAAGAGCGGCAGGGAAACGATGGGGGGCTTTCAGGACTTTCGACCGGATATGTAAAGTTAAACAATATTACATCCGGATTACAAAAATCTGATTTGATTATTCTGGCAGCAAGGCCCAGCATGGGAAAAACAGCCTTTGCGTTAAATATTGCCAGAAATGTTGCCATTGAGGAACACAAACCTGTTGCCGTTTTCTCCCTTGAAATGTCCAATGAACAACTTTCCATGAGGCTGCTGACTTCAGAAGCACGCATAGATTCAAACCGGCTTCGAACCGGTTTTATCAGCCAGGAAGACTGGCAAAATACAACAGATGCGGCAGGTATTTTAAATGAACTGCCCATTTTTATTGATGACACACCCAATATTACGGTAATGGAAATAAGAGCAAAGACAAGAAAACTGTATCAAAAACATAATGAACTCGGCCTGATTATTGTTGATTACCTTCAGTTGATGAAACCCCCGTTCAGGACAGAACGAAGAGATCTTGAAATTGCTGAAATCTCACGATCTTTAAAGGCGCTTGCAAAAGAGTTGAATGTTCCGATCATGGCTTTATCCCAGCTGAACCGTATGCTTGAACAGCGCTCTGATAAACGTCCCATGCTGTCTGACCTTCGTGAGTCCGGTGCCCTGGAACAGGATGCAGATATTGTTGCCTTCATCTACAGGGATGAGGTCTATAATAAAGAACCTGATAATCCTAAAAAAGGTACGGCTGAAATCATTGTTTCCAAAAACAGAAACGGGGCTACCGGTACTGCATTTATGCATTTTATGGGTCAATATACACGATTTGAAGAACTTGCACCGGATTCGTACCAGGAATTTGAATGAAGAAAAAACTTTCCGGTAACACTTCCGGTCTGAGAAACACCCAGATCAAACGAATTGAAAATCTCTATAACTACAGCACACCACCCGAGTATATTATAAATCCGGAACTGGCAGTCCTTTTAGCTGAACTTTCCCATGATATCAGACGGCAGATCGGTCTTCTCATCGACCGGAATGGAAAAATTATTTATGTTATTGTCGGAGAGTCCCACAGAATTGTCATTCCGGTAACTGCAGGCTTTATGGCCCTTCCCGGCAGGCTCAAGGGGCTACGCCTCATTCATACCCATTTAAAAAAAGAGCCCTTGACAAGGGATGATCTCACAGATCTTTCGCTGTTGCAGCTGGATTATATCACCGCTATTTGTATCACACCGGGCGGCAAACCCGGAACCGTTTATTCCGGGCATATCATTCCAGGTGAAAATTCAACACCCTATCAGGTGACAGCACCCGGCACCATTCATCAACTGAACATTGACTGCCTGTCTCAAATTCTGGCACTTGAATCTGAGTTGACCAGAAATAATTTTTTATACAAACCTGAATCAGGCACTGAAAATGCATTCTTAATTAATGCAACGACTTCTGATCCAAAAAAAGCCTGGGCTTCCATGGAAGAGCTTAAAGATCTTTGCAAAACAAGCCATATCAACGTGATCGGTACAGCCATCCAACGAAGAAAAACCATTGATCCAAAATTCGTTGTCGGTAAGGGAAAACTGTCCAGCCTGATTATTCAAGCGATTCAAAAGTATGCGACTCTGCTGGTGTTTAACAGGGAATTATCTGCTTCCCAGATTCGCTCCATTACTGATTTTGTTGAAATGAAAGTCATTGACCGGACCCAGCTGATTCTTGATATTTTTGCCAAACAGGCTAAGTCAAGGGAGGGTAAATTCCAGGTGGAACTTGCTCAGATGGAATACCTTTTACCACGACTGATCACTAAGAATACGGCCATGTCACGGTTGATCGGCGGAATCGGTGGCAGAGGACCTGGCGAGACGAAACTTGAAATTAATCGACGAAGGGTCAGAGAAAAGATCAACCGGTTAAAAAAAGAGATTGTCAAAATCCGTAAACAACGCTATCAACAAAAATCCAGGCGTAAACGAAGGAATTTACCCATTATTGCAATTGTTGGTTATACAAATGCCGGCAAATCAACTCTATTGAATACCTTAACTCAAAGTAAGATTGTTGCAGCCAATCGATTGTTTGCTACCCTTGACCCCTCCAGCAGGCGATTGAGATTTCCTAAGGATACAGAAGTCATTATCACGGATACTGTCGGATTTATCCAAAATCTTCCAAAAGAATTAATGGAATCATTTCATGCCACTCTGGAAGAACTGGCTGATGCAGATGTTATTTTACATGTGATAGATATCAGCAATCCCCGTTACAGCCAACAAAAAAAATCAGTAGAAGAAATTCTTAAAAATTTAAACCTAAATAAAATCCCTACCCTCTACGTCTTTAATAAAATAGACCGAATTGATCTTGATACTTTTGAGGACAAATGGTTGCTAAACCAAGGTGTTCTTGTTTCCGCCACCCAAAAACAAGCCCTAAAACCATTGATTGAAAAATTAGAATCAATGGTTTCGATATAAAAAAAATTAGGTATTGACCAATAGAATTTTTTACACTAAATATGGAAAAAATAATCTATATATGGAATGAATATGGAAATAAAACAACTGGACCAGATACTGATCAACAATTCGATTAAAAAAGACGCCTTAGACATACCGGATTGTTTTGGAGAATTTAACAAAAAAAACAAGCTTTGTTCAAAGTATTGCTCAATATCTATACGATGCTGCATCCTGCATAATAAAAATCCAAAAATTGATATTTTGGAAAAATTATTAATCCACAACCACTATGCAATGAAACTTCAATAATTTTTGTTTTGGTCTATAGGAGAAAAATTCAAGTCAAAAATTTGTGCATCCGGATCGTTAGCTTTTTTTTATATTCATTGAAAAATCTTACCCGGGTTTAATATATTCTGGGGATCAAACACCCGTTTAATCCCTTTCATTAGTTCAATTTGTGTGGCACCGATTTCAAGGGGCAGGTATTTCATCTTCGTCATACCAACCCCGTGTTCTCCGGTAATAGTACCCCCTAAGCTTAACGTTGCATTAAAAAGCTCATCAACAGCCTTTTCTGCCCTTTTTAATTCATTTTCATCCGCTTTATTATACATTATATTGCAATGGATATTTCCATCCCCTGCATGGCCAAAACTGACCACTTTTAACCCGGATGTTTTTTGAATTTTTTGGGTGACCTGAACCATATTCGGTATTTTATCGATAGGGACAACGATATCCTCATTAATCTTGTTGGTTGCAATTTTGTATAACACCGGAGACAATGCTTTTCTGGCATCCCACAGCTTTTGTGCCTCTATCTGATCTTTTGCAACGATGACATCCAGGGCACCATAAGAAAAACACAATTCTTTAATATTCCGGGCATCTTTTTCAACACTGCTGACATCTCCATCCAGTTCTATGATCAATAAGGCCTTAATGCTTTCAGGTAAATCAAAGCTGAGATTATCTTTTACAAGATCAAGACAGGCTTCATCCATATATTCAACACATCTTGGGACAACCGCCTCCCGCATAATCCCGGATACGGTTTTGGCGGCCTTTTGCACGCTGTCAAAAAAGACAGCCATTGTTTTGATCGTTGCAGGCAAAGGCAATAGTTTTAATGTAATTTCAGTGACCACTGCCAAGGTGCCCTCAGATCCCACAATCAGACGCGTCAGATCATACCCGGCAACCCCTTTTACAGTGGCAACACCTGTTTGAATCACTTCTCCTGAAGGCAGAACAGCTCTTAATCCCAAGACATAATCGCGTGTGACCCCATATTTTACCGCTCTGGGTCCACCTGCGCATTCACCAATATTTCCCCCAATGGTACAAATAGATGAGCTGGCAGGATCCGGAGGGTAAAACAATCCTTTTTCTTCTACACTTTTATGGATATCAGAAACAATAACACCGGGTTGAACTCTCACTAAAAAATTATTTTCATCAATATTAAAAATTTTGTTCATACGGCTTGTGACTATTATCAGACCGCCTTTTACCGGCACGGCTCCTCCCGTCATCCCGGAACCGGCTCCACGAGGTACCACAACCAAATTTTCTTTTGATGCCAGTTTTAAAATCCGGGAGACTTCTTTTTCTGAGCCTGGAAATACTATGGCATCCGGAAGAAAAGAGTTTCCCGTAGCATCATAGGAGTAACACAACAATTCTTCTTTTTCTCTTGTGACATTTGATTTTCCTGATATCTTTTGAAGATGTCTGTAAACAGAATTAGAAAATTCCATTTAAAATTTTCCTGTTTCAATTTTTTTAGAAAGATAAGTTACTTGTTCATAAAGAACGCTTTTTTGCTTTAACTCTCTTTCAATTGCGTTAATGGCATATATGGCAGTTGCATGATATTTATTAAAACTTGTACCGATTTTTTTGATGGGCTGATCCGTATACTTTCTGGAAAGAAAAATGGCCAGTTGCCGTGGTTTTACAATCCTTCTTTTTCTGGAAGCAGATACGATATCAGTTTGAGAGACTGAAAACTCTTTGCAAACTAATTTTTTAATCGATTCAACCGTAATTCGCTTTTTCGTTCTTGTGATATTTTCCAGAACACTTTTTGCCAATGCAATATCAATATTATACCCCATTAACTGCCCTTTTGCGGCCACCCCAAACAAACCGCTTTCAAGCTGGCGAACATCATCGCACAATTCCTGGGCGATATACTCGGTGACCTGGTCGGGAATTTCACATCCAAATTTTTTTGATTTCTTTTTTAATATCCTGACCCGAGTTGTATAGTCCGGTGCATCAATTTGTGTGACAACGCCAAGGGTCAAGCGAGACTTTAACTGATCATTTAGTTTGGGGATATCATCCGGAAGCTCACATCCTGAAAAAATGATCTTTTTATCGGCTCCAAGAAGATAATCCAATGTCATGGCAAGTTCTTTTTGTGTTGCATCCTTTCCGGACAGAAATTGAACATCTTCAAGAATTAATACATCACATTTTTCCCTGTATTTTTCTTTGAACTGCGCTATGGTATTATTTTTCAAAGAAAATATCATTTCATTGGTAAAATCTTCTGCCGTTATATAATAGACCTTTCTGGAAAGGTTGTTTGTAATCATATGATATCCGGCGGCCTGGGATAAATGACTTTTTCCAAGGCCTGTTTTAGCTAAAAGATAAAGAATATTCGATCCTTTTATTTTTCCCTGGGAAAGGGATAATAATGCGGAATAGGCAAAACTTGAATTGTCCCCCACTACAAAATCATCAAAGGTAAATCCTTTTTTGAACATCCGGCCGCTATTAAATCTTATGTTAAGCCCGGGCAAATGCATTTGCTTTAATTTTTTTGATGGTAAAGGAACTGCTGGATATGCACTTGCTTTTTTTGGGGAAGATACTTTAAATTCAATATGGATATCACTAATTCCGATGTTTGAAAATTCTTTTTCAAACATCGGAAGATAATTATCTTTCAACCGTTTGATAAAATAGGTATTCGGGCTGGATAATTTAATATGATGATTATCATGCTCAAGAAGCTCTACAGGGTCTATCCACATCCTGTAACTATGATCGGGCAATGTCTTTTTGATTTGGCCTTTTACTTCTTCCCAGAATAACCCCATGTTTTCCAAAAAAGACTTCTCCCCTTCAACTACAAAATTGAAACAATTGAAACAGTTGTTTATAAAGCAAATTTAATAACCACTAACGGATAAAACGGACATTTAAAAAAAGTATGATTATAATTAATGAAATATTTTTTATTGGTCAAAGCGAATAAGACATATTAGCTTAATCTTAAATTTCTGGTTGGCATAATTTTTTAATTATTTGTTTTTATTACTTTTTTTCTGTGGAACAAAAAATTTTCTAAAAATTACAACCACTTCGACAACTAGTTATTTTTCCAAGAGATTTCAACCTTTCAAAGCAAATCTTTAATTTCTAAAAAAATAAATTTCCTCCGATTTATTCCATTTTTCTTTTAATTGCTTCAAATTTAATAAAAATTCCATTTTTTTAAAAAGCATGAGGTTAACAGTAGTTTCACAATTTTATGACATAAATTATATTTACACTTTCATTTTCCAATAGTATATTGCACTTTATTTTGCATTATTAACCCTTAATACTATAGATATTTTAATGAAACATTCACACACCCTTCCAATTATTGGCATTACCATGGGAGATCCTGTCGGGATCGGCCCGGAAATACTGGTAAAAGCGTTAAACGATCCCAAGATTTATGCCTTATGCAAACCTCTTATTCTTGGTGATTCCAATATTATCAAACAGGCATTGAAATTTTTAAACGGCAACCCTGAAATCAATATCATCCATGATCCCAAACAAGGTAAATATCTATTTAATACGCTGGATATCATTGATATTTCCAATATTAATATGGACGGTTCCGATCTTTCAGGACCAACCATTGAAACCGGAATTGCCATGCAGGACTATATCATTAAAGGGATTGACCTTGCATTGGCTAACCGTATTTCCGGCATTGCGACCTGTCCCATCACAAAAACGGCTTTAAAGCTTGCAGGCTCTCAATTTCACGGACATACGGAATTACTGGCACATCAGACAATGACTGAAGATTATGCCATGATGCTGGCTGGCGAGAAACTTAAGGTTGTTCTAGTGACGATCCATATCCCGTTATCACAAGTATCGGGACATCTTACAATTAAAGGAATTATCGAAAAAATAAGATTAACCCATACTTCTTTAAAAGAGCGGTTTAATATCACCCATCCCAGAATTGCCGTTGCCGGACTAAACCCCCATGCAGGAGAAGCCTCCATGTTTGGTCATGAAGAAGAAGACATCATCGCTCCTGCTGTCAGACTTGCAAAAGACCAAGGATTGGAAGTTCTTGGTCCCCTGCCCCCGGACACTGTTTTTTACCAGGCTGTGAAGGGAAGGTATGATGCAGTCGTTTGCATGTACCATGATCAGGGCCTTATTCCGTTCAAACTTATCCATTTTAAAGACGGCGTAAACACAACAATTGGCCTTCCTATTATCAGGACTTCAGTAGATCATGGTACCGCCTATGACATTGCCTGGAAGGGAATTGCAGATGCGTCAAGTCTAACAGAAGCCATTAAAATGGCAGCCTTTCAGGCCAACAATAAAATGTTTCAAAATAACTAAACCAGAATAACCATAAGACCAATAAATGGATACAGATAAAATTATCATTGAAGGAGCCCGGGAACACAATCTTAAAAATATTAATGTTGAAATACCCAAGAACAGTTTAACAGTTATTACAGGACTTTCCGGTTCAGGGAAATCAACTCTGGCATTTGACACACTCTATGCCGAAGGCCAGCGAAGATATGTTGAATCCCTTTCAACCTATGCCAGACAATTTTTAGGGCAG
>JAFCZY010000270.1 GCA_019314105.1 Deltaproteobacteria bacterium | reverse complement strand
GATGGCGCAATCACTACATCTGCCGCGGCATAGAGAAGCGCGATACCAACATCATCATGCAAACGCCCCAGGTAATGCACGGGCAGACCAAAATCAGGCGGGTTTTCCGGCTCGCTGGCGCCAAAAACAATCAACTCAGCTTTGCCTGACCATTTGGCAGCTAATTGTTTTAGCCCCTCATAAAGCAGGTCAAATCCTTTGTTTTGATCGCTGGTTGCACTCATTGCACCAAAGAGAATCAGTTTTTTATTAATCGGCAAATCCCATATCCTGCGGGCAGTTGTTTTATCAACCGACTTAAACAAGTTAAGATTCAGGCCGTTGTGAATCACCTCAATACGCCGACCTTTGAACAGGCTGCTTTTTTTTGCGCATTCAGCCAGCCACTTGCTTGGCGTTACAATGGTAATATCAAGCTTGTTCCACGCCTCTTTTTTCCGGTTTAATACAGAGCGGCTGAAGTCATTTTTAGCACTTCTATTTAATTGCGGACAATTCCCGCAGGATTGCTGAAATTGCACACATCCATCACTATAATGACACCCGCCGCTAAAGGCCCACATATCATGAAGTGTCCAAATTATCGGTTTTTTTATCTGCCCAAGCTCTTCTATCCGCAGCATGCCGCCGCAAATCCAGTGAAGATGGACAATATCCGGCGATATAGATCTAATCTGAGAAGGGATGTCTGAAAAAGGAAGCCATGCAGGAGAGAAAATTGTTTTAGAGCCACCTGAAAAAAGATTTTTAAAAGTAGAATCAAGAGTGGGGCGCAGCAGAGCGAGCCCTTTTTTCACTTTAGTGTCAGGGGCAATAACAGTTCTGTCATCACTCAATTTGGTCTGCACCAGCATTTTTGAATTTATATCGATCTCTTGCAGGCCTTTATGGATGCGATAGGCCGCGCGGGCAGCGCCGCCGGAGATGTCGGAGGTGTTAACGTGGAGTATTTTCATGTTTTACTAACCTGTAAATTGGTCTTAAAACCGATTTTGAAAACTCAATGAGAGGGAACAAGCCCTTAGATGCTTTTTCTAACAATCTTACAACAAGCCAATTAACAGGTTTATTACTCTCCTTCCTGAATATTGTTGCATGGCTTTCTTCTAATGGTCCCACAATCACCAAGCCCATAAGTTTTGCAAATACATTAAAGGTATATCGCAGATGAAATGTTTGCGGCAGGTGACATTTTATGACCGGAAAAAAATTATTGGCAATAATCAAATATCCATTATCCTTGACGGATAAAATCATCTTTTCAAATGTTTTTAGAGGATCAGGAACATGTTCAAGCACATCCGTGCTTACAAGTACATCATATTTCTCCTTAATATTACTAATAAACTGTATCTGGGGATAATCGGATATTTTTTGTTTTGAATAATCGGAAGGGTGTGGTTCATATATATCTACCAATAAAGAAGGATTTTCATCAGCAATTAATCTTGCCAGCGTACCAAAACCACCGCCATAATCCAGTATTTTGCTTATAGATGGTTGGCCAGCAATCCAATCGCTGATTGCATTCCTGTGCTGCATGGATAATGCATGTTGCTCAATAAACAAACCATTTAACAACCATATTGGATGGGAATAAAATTTATCAATATTGCTCCAATTGAGCTTTTTGTTGTTGCATCTGTATTCATTCCATACAATGTCCATTAATTGCCATATGTTTTCAAGATCATCTTTATTGTTATCAATTGATCGTAATAAGCGCGATATTTCATTTTTAACCGTTTGATTAAGGTTTAAATCCGAATAATTAATATTCATATTCTTAAAGAAAAATCCCTATATGACTGCAAAAGCAACCACCCAAAATATCTAAGATATCAACCTGTATAAGCTTCTAATCACCCGATAAAAAATATTAGGTTGATTGAAAGTTGTCTTTTGTGTGTACTCATCGGCTCTCTTATCTCTTATCATCCAGTTTGGATGTTTTAAGGGAAATAATAAGTTGAAAACCGGTATTTGGGAGTTAGCATTGTCCTTGCCTGTTGTATGTGTTGCATCCCCATCAAACCCAATATTTGAAACCAGATTCACATTTGGCAAAACAGTTAAACTGTTTTGTATCCAGCATGAAAAAGTCCATCGATATGCCCAGCTATCGATCTCATTCCTATATGCAGTTTCAAATATTTTACCCCAATATTTAACTACTGCTTTATCTAACAGAATATCTTGCATATAGTTATTATCACGAATATACGGCCATGAGCGCATATCTTTTTCATAATATGACCATGCCCGCCGCCAGCTTGCCCAGCCCCAGCAATGATTAAATCTTGAAAAATAATAGCTGAATTCATTGCGGGCAGGGTCTTTTTGAAAATTATCACCGGACACAGCCATGATCCGCATATCCAGGCGATACCGCTCCAGCAGCTCCTCGCAAAACCAGAAAAAACTCTGACTCGGCAGGCAGTCATCTTCCAGAATAATCCCTTCTTCTTCATTCTCAAAAAACCAGTCAATAGCACTACTCACACCCACCCGGCATCCAAGGTTTTTATCTCTAAAAAGGGTTTTCACCTCGCAATCCCAATCCACCCGTGTCGCGATCCGGCGCACCTGTTCCACTTTTTCAGCCTCGCCGGGTTTGTCAACCCTCGGCCCATCGGCGGCAACATAAAGCCTGGGCGGTTTTGCCTGGCGGATCGCCTTAAACACCTGTTTTGTAGTATCGGGACGGTTAAAGACCAGGAAGAGAACCGCTGTTTTCAGCGGGTGCGGGTGCACAAAATGTTCCGTTGTTATTTGAGAAGCATTTTCATGGCGAGACGTTGGTAACTTATTCATCAAAAAGCTCCTGCTTTTTTTTATAAAGCGGGACATTAAGTTTCTATGTTTAGTAAACTTCGTCATGACTGCCTACGTCAATCAAAAGAACTTGATCTTCACCAACGAATTCAAAAACGATCCTGCAATCATCGTCGATACTGAAAGCCCATTGTCCAGCCAGCTTACCGCTGAGTTTGTGGGTTCTTAGTTGTGGAAAAAACGGATTTTCCAGAAAAATTTTCATTTTTTCACGGAATTTCTTTTTCAGTCTTGAATTATTCCTTACTCGCTTTTTGTAAGACCTTTTGAACGCTTGATCCCATGCAGCTCTAATCACTTTCGAGGTCCTCCAACAACTCCTTTATGCCACCGCTTTTGACAAACCCCTTCTTAAGATTCATCTTGGCTTCCTCAGTCCTCTGCGCAAGCCTTTCTCTCTTCAACTCAATTACCTGTTTTCTTATTATCTCCGCAACGTATTCTTTATCTGTAGAAGGCAACTGGCCAAATTCCTTAATCACTTCATTAACACTGGTATTACTCATTTGTTCCTCCTTTCAGTGTACTGAAAAATTCCTCCAATCTAACATCCTGCTATATACCGCAAAGTCCACTTGCACTGCC
>JAFCZY010000269.1 GCA_019314105.1 Deltaproteobacteria bacterium | reverse complement strand
CGTTGGAGATGATACCACTTCCATCGTTGGTGATATTATGTATCGGTTTCAAATTCCTGTCATCGGTATTATTGATGGTGATGAAGATGTTAGTCACAAGACCGCACACATCACGCCAGGCTCAATGAAATTAACAGTCAAGGCTGACGACATATTCGGTTTAAAAGTTTTTAGAGAGATCTTTAATAACAAAAAAAATATAGAAATGGATTTCAAAGCGCTGAAAGATCAAATAATTAAAATGGCAAAAAAAGATTTAGTAAAAATACAGCATTATTGAAATTTGATCGATTCATTGCCGACCACTATTTTTTTTATTGTACATATGATTCCTTTAATACGTTTTCCAGAGCCTGGGGGATATGCCGGATGATTTCGCCAACCTGGGTGGCAGGAGTAGGCTTGGCAAAAAAACCGGCAAGCCGGTTAACTTTTGCTGCAATTTTAGCGGCTTTTGAAATTTTCATTCCTGTGCCGGCAAGCGCAGTAACAATGCCGGTAATTGTGTCTCCTGTCCCGCCCATGGCCTCCATGGCTTCTACCACAGGGCTGTTTACAGAAAAGACAATACCACTTTTATCTGCAATAAAGTCTGTTGCTCCTTTTACGAGCAGATTTTTTGCAGCATTTCCATGTCGGTATGCCCGGCCGATAAGATCAGGAACCCTGTTATCATCGTGCAGGATAAACCCCCGGGTATAAAACGGATGAGGTGCGACTTCATCAGCAAGAAACGCAAGCTCTCCCGCATCCGGTGTAAAAAGATCATAGGATTGAGCCTGTCCGCTCATCTTGGCAGCATACATAAAGCCGGCATCTGCGATCAGCACTGGTTTTTTTTTCAAATCATCGAGCATGAACATAATCCGGTTATGCCAGTCTACATCCGGCTGAAGGTAATGAAACACAAGGGTATGAAAACCAATTTGAGATTTATTTTCAACCAGGTATTGATACACTTCCCGGCTGCCGTCACCACGCCCTATATCTCCGGCAATAAAACCGGTTATATCTTTTGGCCCCAGTACTTTCAAAGTATTGATCATCGCACCTAAAAGTGCCGGGGTTCCCCGGTTCACCAATACATGTTTTCCATTAATAGTGAGCCTGTTTTCAACCATATCCACCCGGCCCACAGTCAGGGGGAAATCGGGATCAGGGACTGTGCCTACCACTGCGAGCATTTTTTCTGCATCTCCTTAAAAGCAAGTCCAAGAGCATAGCCGCAGAGGGTATGCCCGATTTCAAGTGGATTGGGAGCCTGTGCCATGGTTTTGCCCACCAGTTTGAAAGCAAGATACGGCACATCCGGACAACCGCCTCCGGAAACATTGACGATCAATTGGGTGCTTTTTCCCACAGTAATTTTCATATTGGCAGCCCTGATCATGAGGAATTGGCCAAAATCCTTTATATGAAAAAGGTCCACGGGCTGGAGCAGGGGATCGGTGACCGGGACCGTCTCTATAGGCCCGATCCCTGACTTTTCAAGGAGCCGAAGGATATTGAGTTCCTGAATCAGGGGGAACTCAATCACGAGATCACACCCGCTCTGAATCTCCGGTGGCGGGCCCATCACCCTTATTTCCCAGTCATTTGCCAATAAAATTCTTTGGGCAGCAATGACTTCGCTTGTATTTTCAAACACAAGGATACCCAGTTCTGCCCTGGAAAAAGTATCCTGTTTTTTTTCTTTAAACAGCTTTAATTTAAACAAAAAAATGCCCCTTACGCAATTAGTCTTTTACAATATTAATCCGGTATTCATCCCCCTGCTGCTGAATATCCCTGACAGTATAATTTTTATTTTCTGCAGCCCTTGAGACATTTTCCTTTGAAGTATCTGTATCCACCAGGACAATTATCTCTTTTTCATTCCCGGATTTAACGGCTTCCATAAACATTAACACTGGCTGAGGGCATGAAAACCCTCTTGCATCAATTGTTATACTCACGGCTATACTCCTTTGATATTTTTTCTCATTGTAAATCCGATAAACAGGCAGACGACAAGACCGACTGCTACAGCAGCAATTCCATGGGGGCCGACACCTTTGGGTGAACTTGCCAGTCCGAAATTATGTGCAAAGGCTGCACCCGTAATCATCCCAAGGATAAAGACGGCTGCATCACCATCCCCTTCACCGGAAAGAAACAACTGACGTCCGGGACATCCTCCTGCCAGGGCAAAGGCAAGACCGGCAAGCACCATGCCTGCAAAATTCCAGACCTGCATGGTATGGGAAACCGGCTGTCCTTCAAATCCAGGGTTGAACTGGCCCAAAACAAGATTTGTAACAAATGCAAAGAGTACAAGAGAAATCAATCCCGTTAAAAGATGAACATGGCGAAACAGGATCAAATCCCGGAAAGCGCCCATGGTGCAGAACCTGCTTCTCTGGGCTGCAAACCCGATCACAAGCCCGGCCGCAATGGATATAAACAATGGTGCATGCATGGCTCCGGGGCCTTTGATGCTGTAAAACAAAACACCGCTTTTATTTTCTCCTGCCACCTGTGGATATAGAAATATCAGGCATAAAAAACCCAGCATAATAAGAGAAAACAGCAGACCAGCACTTTTGTGGGTTACCTGGCTGCGGCCCAGGTTATACCCGTTTTTTAAAAAAAGAACGCCGATCCAGATTCCCCCGGCCAATCCCAGCAGGCCGATAACGGCACTCCCGTCCCCGCCTGCAAGACGAAGCAGGGCACGCCAGGGACAGCCTAAAAAAACCAGGGCGCCGATCATGGCAAAAACACCCAAAACAAACCTGACAATGGGTGCAGATCCGCAACGGGGTTTAAATTCCTTAAAACTTAACGCCGCGATTAAAGCGCCTAAGACAAAGCCAATGATTTCCGGACGCATATATTGGACCACGCCTGCCCTGTGAAGCCCTAAAGCCCCTGCAATATCCCTTTCAAAGCAAGCCACACAGATCCCCATGTTTCCAGGATTCCCCATTTTCTGCAAAATGCCTGCTAAAATACCGATAACCGCACCGACACAAATAATCCCCCATCGACCGGCAAAAAAATTCTTAGTCATTTATCTCATCCTTTCAAGCCATTAATATCATTCAACTCACCAACTATCATTCGATTGAGTATTTTTTTTCATAAATTGTCTGGAAAATCCAATTGATAATTAAAATATGAAACCCGGTATTCATAGAATAAGTCAATACAGCTATAATATTTTTTCATTTTGTTAAACTATTCAGTTACCCTATTACGTCCATGGTTAGTTCCCATACTTTCCCACCAGTCTGTATATTTTGTCAGTTTAATTCAAATTTCACAGGAATTTTAACCCACATTTCCTGGGGGGGGGGTATCATTTTTTTTACCGGGATCACATTTTCTTTTTTTTGAAAACTTATTTTTTTCAAGGTTGCTGGTTGACCTTTAAAATTTT
>JAFCZY010000025.1 GCA_019314105.1 Deltaproteobacteria bacterium | reverse complement strand
CCAGGGATCTGGCAGAATCGGTAATGAAAGAATTTGGAATTGAAGAATATTCAGTCATCAAAGAGTTTTCATCTAAGGATCTTGAAAATAAAAAATGCAAACACCCGATCTATGACAGGGATTCTCTGATTATTCTGGGAAATCATGTAACGCTCGAAGCCGGTACCGGGTGTGTTCACACAGCACCCGGACATGGCGCTGATGATCATATTGTAGGTAACAAATACGGCCTGGAATGTTACTCGCCGGTTGAAGACAATGGTGTGTTTTCAAAGGATGTAGAATACTTTGGTGGTGAATTTATTTTTAAAGCCAATAAAACTATTAATGAAAAGCTTTCAAGTTTAAACCTTTTATTAAAAAATGAAAATTTGTCTCATTCTTATCCGCATTGCTGGCGATGTAAAAAACCGGTTATATACCGGGCAACGCCCCAATGGTTTATCTCAATGGACAAGTTTAATCTTCGGCAGAAAACCCTTGATGAAATTAATAATGTTCAGTGGATTCCAAGCTGGGGCCGGGAAAGAATTTATGCCATGATAGAAACCCGGCCGGACTGGTGTCTTTCACGGCAACGCTCCTGGGGTGTTCCCATTCCTGTATTTCATTGCAAAAAATGCAAAAAAGTCTATGTCACGCGGGAATCTGTGGATAAAATACATGGATTGTTTACTGAACATTCTTCTGATATCTGGTTTGATAAGGATGCAGAATTTTTGATGCCAAAAGGGGCTAAATGTGAACAATGCGGATCTACTGATTTTACAAAGGATCATAATATTCTTGATGTATGGTTTGATTCAGGGGTGAGCCATGCAGCGGTTCTGGATGAAAGAGAAGGTCTCTCCCGTCCTGCGGATATGTATCTTGAGGGAAGTGATCAACACAGGGGATGGTTTCATTCTTCTTTGCTGACCGGTGTCGGCAGAACAGGAAGCGCTCCGTATAAAGCTGTTCTCACCCATGGATTTGTTGTGGATGAAAAGGGCCATAAAATGTCTAAGTCTGTGGGGAATGTTGTGGCGCCCGACTCTGTGATTAAGCAGTATGGTGCGGACGTATTAAGGCTTTGGGCAGCTTCGGCTGACTATAAGGGAGATATCAGCATTTCCAATAATATTATTAAACAATTGTCCGATGCATACCGGCGTATCAGAAATACCTGCCGGTTTATGTTGGGTAATTTTTCAGATTTTGATGTTACAAAGGGCCTGAGATCCATCAAAGAAATGTCCGAGCTTGATCGGTTTATTCTTCACCGGCTTCATCATGTGGTAAACCGCTCACTTACGGCTTATGACACCTATGAATTCCATACCATTTACCATACCCTGCATAATTTTTGTGTGAAGGACCTGTCCTCTTTTTATTTGGATATTATCAAGGACAGACTTTATACGTCTCCTGCAAAAGACCCCTTGCGGCGGGATGCCCAGACCGTGATGTTTATTGTTCTGGATGCTATTGTAAAAATTATGGCGCCGATTCTGCCATTTACAGCAGATGAAATATATCAACATATGCCCAAAAGTTCGGATCATAAAGAAAGCATTCATCTTGATTCCATGGTGGCGCTTAACGATGAATGGGAAGACAATGATCTGGCTGAGAGATGGGAGAATATCAGAAGTCTTAGAAGTGAAGTCACCAAAGCCCTGGAAGAAGCAAGGATACAAAAGTTGATTGGTCATCCTTTGGACGCAGCCTTGGAAATCAAACTGCCGGACACCCAACTAAAATCCCAGGTTCAGAATTTAAATGAAAATCTCAATGATATCTTTATTGTATCAAGTGCTGTGATTGTAGAGACTCTTGATGATACCGCCTATCAGGCCAAAGAAATTGAAGGGCTTGCCATCAAGGTCAAAAAAGCAAGGGGTGAAAAATGTGAACGGTGCTGGCGGTTTGATACCACCATCGGCAATGATGCAGATCATCCAACCGCCTGTGAACGATGTGCAGCCGCTTTAAAAAAGATCGTGTAACTTGAATTTGACCTCAAAAATATGGGTTAGATTAATTCTGGTCAGTGGATGTGTTGTTTTCGCTGACCAGATCAGCAAATATATGATTAAAATAAATGTGGCATTATATGACACTATCATTGTGATAGAAAATTTTTTTAATATTACCCATATCCTGAATCCGGGCGGTGCCTTTGGTTTTTTTGCGTCCCAATCCCCTGAAATTAGAAAATTTATTTTTCTGTTCCTGTCCTCTATTATTGCTCTTTTTGTTTTATGGGTTTATAAAAAATGTGCGTCAGAATTTGTGTTTCTTTCCTATGGACTGGCCTTAATTTTTGGGGGTGCCATGGGAAATTTGATTGACCGGTTCAGGTATGGCAAAGTCGTGGATTTTCTTGATTTTTATATGGGATCTGCCCATTGGCCGGCATTCAATATTGCAGATAGCGCCATCAGTGTTGGAATGGGCATATTAATCTATTCCATTATTTTTAATAAAGTTCCGAATTTTTAAAGGCAGGCATATGCATCCCGTACTTTTACATATCGGCAGTTTTAATCTTTATACCTATGGTCTTTTTGTTGCCCTGGGATTTATGACAGCCATGTGGGTTTCTCAAAAAAATGCAACCCCCCACGGGATATCTTCCGAGACCATCCCCGATATTTTTTTTGTTATTCTGATATCTGCTCTTTTGGGCGCACGCCTTTTATACGTATTGATCAATTTTGACGTTTATAAAAATAATCTGGTAGACATCTTTAAGATTTGGAATGGGGGGCTTGTCTTTTTCGGTGGATTTTTTTCTGCTGTTGTGACAACAGCCATTTACCTGAAATTAAAAAACCTGAATATCTGGAAAACTGCTGATATTATTGCGCCAGGTGTTGCCCTGGGCCATGCTGTTGGAAGAATCGGTTGTTTTTTTGCCGGGTGCTGCTATGGGAAAGAGTGTACCCTGCCTATTGCCATTAAATTTACAAATCCGGAGAGTCTTGCACCTTTAGGCGTTTATCTGCATCCGACCCAGATATATTCGGTATTTTCAAATTTAATCCTGTTTTTTATTCTCTTGTGGCTCCAGAAAAGAAAGAAATTTAACGGCATGGTGTTTTTAAGTTATATTATGCTCTACTCATTGTTCAGGTTCATTGTTGAATTTTTCAGAGGAGATTTCCGGGGAAATTTCTTTTTTGACTTTATTTCCATGTCACAGGGAATCGGACTGATGGTTTTTTTGTTTTTCTTGATTCTTTTAATTAAATTTTCAAAATCTTCTCATGGCACCCAATAAAAATAACGTTAAATATAATAAATTAGACTCATTTTTTAATTCTCTTCGAGAAGAGGATATTCTTCCTGGCCTGATCTTGATTTACGGTGAACCTTATCTGGTAAAACAGGCGTTTAAAACCACCGCTTCTTTTTTGTTTGGAAATGATGACAATAATAAACTATTTGCCATGGAAACCCTTGAAGGAGGATCTGTTTCCATGGGAGATATTATTGAGCAGGTCTCCACTTTTTCGTTTTTTATTCCCAAAAAAATTGTGGCAGTTAAAAATGCGCCTTTGTTTTCAAAACCATCGAACAATCAGGAGATCAGTTTCTCACCATCTGATCTTGACCGTCTGGTAGATTTTATTGAAAAAGGTATTCCTTTAAATCATTTTTTAATTCTCACAACTACCGGTATTGATAAAAGGAAAAAGATATACAAGGCACTATCGGACAAAGGGTTCGTTATAGACTGCTCTGTTCCCACGGGGGCAAGAAAAACTGACCTGGATGAACAGAGGGCTGTCTTGCAAAGTGTTGCGGGTCAAATTCTGTCAAAGTCTGAAAAAATTATTGATCATCAGGCCTTTCATGCCCTGGTGGAGTTGACAGGATTTAATCTTGATCTTTTATCTCAGAATCTGGAGAAGCTGATTGTTTATTCTGGAAAAAACCGGACAATTTCAACAGCAGATGTAAAAGCGGTTGTTATAAGGGATAAAAAAGATCCCATATTTAATTTAACCAATGCGTTTATGGCCAAAGATGTTAAAAATGCGCTTTTTTATTTAAATTCACTTTTTAATGAAGGGTTCCATCCCTTGCAGATACTAAGATCATTTGAAAATCAAATTCGAAGATTAATTCTGGTAAAATGTTTTACCAGACAATTTTATCAAACAAATAAAAACGTGCGTCTTAAAAAAATAAATTTTAATTCTTTCAAACAGATCGTTCTTCCCCAAATTATAGCGCATGACAAACAGACAAAAACTGCTATTGAAAGGCAGGATGAATATCTATCAAGGAAAAGCTCAAAGAAAAAAAAAGGAAAGATAAATGATCTTTTCCTTGCACCCAATCCCCAGAATGCCTATCCTGTATTTCAGGTATTTCAAAAATCTGAGAACTTTTCTTTAACTGAGCTGAATCAATCCTTGTTTTTTTTAAGTGACTTGGATTACAGACTGAAATCTTTGTCTTTTGATGCTAAGACGGCTATAGAAGGCTTTATCATTACCACCTGTCGTAAAGGAGGGTTTGTGTATGCCGAAAAAAACAAAAATCGTCGCAACTATTTCTAACTTAAATAGTTCCCCTGACTTTATAGGAACACTTTATAAGGCAGGTATGAACGTTGTGCGCCTGAACACGGCTCATATGACCCATGATGATGCCCGGCAAGTGATTGAAAATACAAGACTGGTGTCTGATAAAATAGGGATTCTTCTGGACACCAAAGGTCCTGAAATCAGAACCTGTGACAGTGATAAACTTTTGACAGTAAAATATGGTGACACCATAAAAATAAAAGGTGCGCCGGGTGAAAAATCCAACGGCAAAGTGATCTGTGTTTCTTATAAATATTTTGTTAAGGATGTTCCTGTGGGGAGTTCCATTTTAGTTGATGATGGATATGTCGCCCTTGCTGTCACGGAGAAAAATGATGATTATTTAACTTGTCATGTGGAAAACGATGGGGTGATCAGTGCCAGAAAAAGTATTAATATCCCTTCTGTTCATGTAACGCTTCCGGCTTTAAGCGAAAAAGACAAAGGGTTTATTGAATTTGCAGCCGATAATGATCTTGATTTTATTGCCCATTCTTTTGTCAGAAACAAAAATGATGTTAACGCCGTTCAAAAAATATTGAACAAAAAGAAATCTTCTATAAAAATTATTGCAAAAATTGAAAATTCCCAAGGGGTTGAAAATATAGATGAAATTTTGGATCATGCCTATGGGATAATGATTGCAAGAGGTGATCTGGCAGTTGAAATCCCCACAGAACAGATCCCGTTAATACAGAAACAGATTGTTCGGACGTGTATTGAAAAAAGAAAACCGGTCATTGTTGCCACCCAGATGCTGCATTCCATGATCGAATCGCCTCGGCCGACACGAGCAGAGGTATCAGATGTTGCCAATGCCTGTCTGGATCATGCGGATGCACTGATGCTTTCCGGGGAAACGGCTAATGGAAAATATCCGGAAGTGGCGGTCAGAACCATGACAAAGATTGCCATGGAAGTAGAGCGTAAAAAGAGCTCCTTTATAAATGTCCCTTATACCCTTGAAAACAAAATTACCGCTTATCTCTCCAAAGCTGCTGTTAAGGCCTCTTTAAGGCTGAAAACCAAAGCCATCGTCGCAGACTCACTAACCGGCAAAACAATTCTTTCTCTTGCCGCTTACAGGGGAGATAATCCCATATATGCCCAGGTGTATGATAAACGCGTAATGCGGCAATTATCCCTGTCATTTGGGGTGTTTGCAGAACATATTTCCCTGAATATCACCAGTACGAAATCTTTAAACCTCCATTTGTCGATTGTTAGAAGATAAATGTTTTGAAGAAGAAGATTTGATTATTGTTCTTGCAGGCAACTTTGATCCCAAACAAGGGGCCACGTATATTGAAATCAGTACAGCGGATAATTTCAAAAAAAGATGTATGTAGTGCCTGACCGAAAAATTGGCGGCTTTCGATCGGGCAGTATTTAACCAAATAGATCCTGAGCATTATAGGAGCTTCGAACAAATGGTCCGGCTGCTAGTTTTTTAAACCCGATTTGTCTGGCTTTGTTTTCAAGTACTTTAAACTCATCCGGGGAATAATATTTTTCAACGTTAAGATGGGCTTTTGTGGGCTGAAGATATTGACCTATCGTTAAGATATTACAGCCATGAGTGAAAAGATCCGTCATGGTTTGTTTAAGTTCTTCCAGGGTTTCTCCCAAGCCCACCATCATACCTGATTTAACCGGCATTGAATCGTCAATTGCATGTACATTCTGCAAAAGATTAAGAGATTGCCGATAGTTGGCTTCAGGTCTGGCCGTCGGGTATAGCGAGGGAACCGTCTCAATATTATGGTTTAGCACATCCGGGTTTGCAGATACAACTATCTTTAGCGCATCGATATTCCCCTGAAAATCAGGAATCAACACCTCAACTTTCGGATCATCCGGCAGGGTGGCCTTAATGGCTTTAATGGTGTCAGCAAAATGAGAAGCGCCGCCATCTTCAAGGTCATCTCTGGTAACAGATGTCACCACCACATATTTTAAGTTTAAATCAAGGGCGGTTTTAGCAACTCTCATGGGTTCATCCGGATCAACCGGAGGCGGACTGCCGGGCGAAACATTGCAAAACCTGCAGTTCCGTGTACATTCGGATCCCAAGATCATAAAGGTGGCGGTGTTTTTAGAAAAACATTCAAACATATTGGGACAATTAGCTTCCTGGCAGACCGTGTGCAGCCTGGCAGTGGATAGAAGTCCTCGTACCCGTCGATAATCGCCGCCTTTGGGAAGACTTTTCTTAAGCCATGACGGCTTTCGTCTTTTTTGTTTTTTTTGAAGAATCATTATTTTTTATAATTGAATAGTTAAATATAGATGAAAAATGCTTTATAAAGCTATCTTTTATCTGATCCATTGACAGATCATTATCGGATAGCTTCTCCGTGGCGTTTAATTTTCTTCTTTCTTTTTCAATGGAGGTTATGGAGATATTGCTGAGCCCACAGGGATTGATCCATGAAAAAGGCTCAAGATCAGGATTGATATTCAGGGCAAGACCATGAAAGGATATCCCATGTTTGATGGAGATCCCAACACTTCCAATCTTTGAATTCCCAACCCAGATGCCATGATTTTTCAGGTTTCTGTCCGCATCAATATTAAACGCCATTGCTGTTCGTTTCATGATCTCTTCAAGACCATGGACAAACTCCTTTACCCCGATTTTGTTTTTTTCAAGATTGACTATTGGATACAAGACTGCCTGTCCAGGACCGTGATAGGTAATATTCCCCCCCCGGTTCGTTTGAACAATATCAATCCTTTTCGCGGTCAAAAAATTTCTTGAAATAACTAAATTTTCTTCTCCGCCTCTTTTGCCAAGTGTAAAAACAGAAGGGTGTTCAACAAAGAGAATCCGATCCTCGCTAAGGGGGTGATCTATCTTTGATTGCAGAATTTGTGTCTGAAGATCAAGCGCTCTGCTGTAGTCCAATAGACCCAGGTCCATGAATACAGCAGAGCGCTTCGGTTTATTTAGCCTTTGAGACATGGTTTCCTTGCCGCAGTGACTTCATCAAGTCGCGTGACTTTTGTCCGAAAGGGTGCTTTCCTTAACTTTTCAGGATCTTCCTTTGCTTCTTTGGCAATGGCCTTCACCGCATCAATGAATTGATCAATATCTTCTTTGGATTCACTTTCAGTGGGTTCTACCATAAATGCGCCGTGTACCACCAAGGGAAAATAAATTGTGGGCGGGTGAAATCCATAGTCTAAAAGCCTTTTGGCCATATCAACCGTGGTAATATGATTTTTTTGCTGAATCTCATCATTAAAGACACATTCATGCATGCAGGGTCTGTCATAGGGAAGATTCAAGGTGCCCTTCAAACTTTCCTTAATATAATTGGCACTCAAAACGGCAAGTCGGCTGGTATCCAGAAGGCCTTTGGCACCCATGGAAAGGATATAGGCATAGGCCCTGACCATGATCCCGAAATGACCGTAAAAGGTATGAATCTTGCCAATGGTTTCCGGACAATCCGTAATAAATTTATAGGAATCCAATTCCTTTACCACCCTGGGAACGGGAAGGAAAGGTTCAAGGCGTTTGCCCACAGCCACAGGACCTGACCCGGGACCGCCACCTCCATGGGGGGTTGAAAATGTTTTATGAAGATTCAAATGAAGAACATCAATTCCAATCTCTCCGGGTTTGACAATACCCATAATGGCATTCATGTTGGCGCCATCGCCGTACACAAGACCGCCTTTGGAATGAACGATATCGGCAATTTTTTTGATATTAGATTCAAAAAGCCCCAGGGTATTGGGATTGGTTACCATGATACCTGCCGTATCTTCATCCATGACCGCAGCAATGGTTTCAGGGTCAAGAATTCCATCGGGTCCTGATTTGACATTGATGGGCTCAAATCCGCAAAGAGCTGCGCTGGCAGGGTTCGTGCCGTGGGCTGTATCCGGGATGATGATTTTGGAGCGTTGTTTCCCTTTTTTGGCAAAGTAGGCATGCATCATCAGCATGCCGGTCAGTTCTCCGTGAGCACCAGCAGCCGGTTGTAACGTAACTGCTTCAAATCCGGTTAATTCTGCAAGATATCGCTCAAGGTTATACATCAATTTTAATGACCCCTGAGAGAATTCATCACCGGCCAAAGGGTGAGCCTCGGCAAATCCCTTCCGGGCCGCCTGGACTTCATTGGTTTTGGGGTTGTATTTCATGGTACAAGACCCCAGGGGATACATGCCCGTGTCCACCCCGAAATTCCATTGGGAAAGTCTTGTATAATGCCTTACCACATCCAGTTCCGACAATTGGGGAAGATCCGGGATGTCCCCGGTCAGGCTGTCATCAAGGGTGGCCCTGTCAACATCCTGTTTTGGCAGGGAGATGGCACACCGGCCATCCCTGCTTTTATCCCATAGCAGAGCTTCGTTCAAAACAAGGCCGCTTGTTCCGGGTTGCTGAATCATTATTGCACCTCCTTTGCCAATTGATCAATATCGTTTTTTGAAACCGTTTCCGTGGCACAGAACAGATAATGGCCTTTTAATTCAGGATAAAAAGGGTCAAGACAGATTCCGGCAAAAATATATTTGTTTTTAATCAGGCCGATTCTTTTTTGTTTAAATCCAGCCGGGGCTTTTAAAATAAATTCGTTGAAAAAAGGCGTATCAAAGACAGATTCAAAACCGGCCTTTTCAAGAGTTTTCTTCAGGTACATGGCTTTGTCATGATTCTGCTGGGCAATTTCCCGGATGCCGATCTTGCCCACCGTGGCAAGGTACATGGCAGCCACCATGGCGTTGAGTCCGTTGTTGGAACAGATATTGGAAGAGGCTTTTTCTCTTTTAATATGCTGTTCTCTGGTGGCAAGGGTCAATACAAAACCCTCTTTGCCATTGGCATCTTTGGTTTTTCCGATGTAACGACCCGGGAGGTTCCTCATTTGTTTTTTGGTTCCGGCAAGCAGGCCCAACCCCGGACCGCCAAAGGATTTGGAAATTCCCAGACTTTGACCTTCACCGGCAACCAGATCGGCACCAAAACTGCCCGGGTTTTTTAAAAGACCATAGGCCAAAGCTTCGGTAAAAGAGGTAATAAACAATATCTTTTTTTCGTCGGCTACGACCTTAAAAGTTTTTAAATCTTCAATATTCCCGAAAAAATTGGGGGATTGTATTGCTATCCCTGCAATGTCGTCCATATCTTTTAAGGCGTTAATATCTGTGAGCCCCTCTTTTGTATAAGGGATCTCAACAATCTCATACCCGGAAGGGCTGATATAGGTCTGAATGATCTGCCGGTGACTGGGATGAGTCAGAGCGGACACCGCGATTTTATTAGATTTTTTGTTCTTTTTAAGGGCAATGAGCGCGGCTTCTGCCAGGGCGGTTCCACAATCATAGTGAGAGGCAGTGGCCACGTCCATCCCCAGAAGTTGGGTGATCATGGTCTGGAATTCATAAATTCCCTGAAGGGTTCCCTGGCTGACTTCCGGTTGATAGGGCGTGTAAGCGGTCATAAATTCCGACCGGGAAATCAGGTAGGGGATAATGGCAGGAATATAATGGTCATAACTGCCGGCACCGATAAAATATTTATAATTTTTACTGGCGATATTGGCGGAGGCCAGTTCTTCCATGTGGGTGTCTAATTCCCATTCTGAAAGGCCTTCCGGTATATCAATGCCATCCTTTGTCTTCAGATCATCCGGTATGCTCAAAAAAAGATCGTCAATGCTGGAAACCCCGGCGACCTTGAGCATAGTTTCAATATCTTCTTTGGTATGGGGAAGATAACGCATGAGTTTTTATCCTTTCAGCATGTCAAGATATGCTGGTTTGTCCATAAGATTATCCATTTCGGAAGTATTTTCCGGTTTAACCTTGATGAGCCACCCGTCATTGTAACAATCAGTGTTCACAAGTTCCGGTGCATCCTCAAGGCCTTCATTAATTTCCACAATCTCGCCGGATATCGGGATATAAATTTCTGAAACCGCCTTTACGGATTCTACACTGCCAAATTCATCTCCCTGGGAAAACGTGTCCCCGATTTCCGGCAATTCAACAAAAACAACTTCTCCCAGTTGATCCTGAGCATAATCATTGATCCCAATTGTTACAATATCCCCGGAAAGTTTTGCCCATTCATGGTCTTTTGTGTATTTTACATCCGCGGGCAAGTTAAGATCACTCATTTCTTTCATAAAAACCTCCAATAAATAAATATTAAATAAAATTATCCAGTTTTTTTCTTGCTGTTCTATCAGGTCTGATATCGGTCATAATCGTTGCGGTGATGGTCCTTTTGCCTTCTTTTAAGGTTAATGTCATGCCGGGAGTCATCTTTTTTGAAACCATGACAAATCCGCAACTGATTCCTTTTATTTTAATGCCTTGAGGAAGATTGTCGGAACAGATACACACAATTTTTCCGTCATGCCAGGTAATCCCCATGTCTGTGGCACAGGTCAGGACCTTGCCGATAATGGCGCCTGTTTCATCGATTACATGGGTATTATCTCCGGCAGAAACTTTTCTTAAAGAGTCTCCTGCAAACGGATAGGTGAATGAATCGCTTTCTGCAGGTACAAGCGCATCTGCGCCAAGAAAATCCTTTGTAAAAGACGTTTTCTCTTTATTATAGGGAAGTGCAAAATCCCATGGGTGATTAATAAATTTCCAATGACCGATATCCTGATGGGAGAGCGGCAGGCATGCTCCGGCCCTGAGAGAATCTCGGGAACCCAATCCACAGGCGGTAATACCAAATGGTTGCCCTGCAGATAAAATATTTTTCCAGAGTTTTACAATGGCGTCCGGGGCCAGAAATATCTCAAATCCAAATTCACCAGTATACCCTGATCTTGATAATAAAACCGGAGTGCCATCCAGTAATTTTACGTCTGATTCACCCAAAACAGATTCATTAAAATTACCTTTAAAAGAAAAATAGGGCATTTTTGTAAAAACTGTATCAGGCGTTTGAATGAGTTTGGAAAGAATCCGGGCAGAATTGATGCCCTGTATATCCACCTTTGCAATTTTTTCCGATAAATCTTCAATGACAACTTTCAGATTTTTTTTATTTGCATCCAGGTGCTGAGTAATGGCATCTCCCATGCCTGCATTAACGCAGATCATAAAAAAATTATCTGAAAATTTGTAAACAATGGCATCATCAATACAATAACCGTCTGAACTTAAGAAGGCCCCATAAACGCAGCGTCCTTGCTTAAGCGTGGTAATATCCCTTGTAAAACAATAATTGATCAGCTCAAATGCATCATTCCCGTTAACATTGATACAGGCCATATGACTGGTATCAAATATGCCGGCTGATTTTAAAACGCCAAGATGTTCGTTCTTGACCCCGGTGTCATACCATAACGGCATGTCAAATCCACCGAAATCAGCCATGTTAGCACCGGATGATTTGTGCCAGTCGTTCAAAGGTGTGGTTTTTAGACAGGTGTTCATAACAATAGTCCTTATTATATATTTAATACCCTATAAAATATAGGGAACTTTTAAATTATAGGATTTGTACACAACAAATGCTTCTACAGATCTGATGCCTTTAATTTGTGCCATTTCTTCGGTGTAAAATTCGAGCAGTCCAAAGTCTTCCTTAAAAAGAACAAGAATCACCAGGTCATATCTTCCGGTGACAACATTTACTGAAATAACCCCTTTAAGTTTGCTGATTTCCTCACCTTTTTCAACGAGATTCATTTCTGATAATTTGATACCGATAATAACCACACGGTGTCCTGGAAGTGTTGCAGGATCAACAAGGCCGCAAATTTCAAGGACATCTTCTTCCTGGAGTTTATTCACGCGGGATCTTACCGTGTTTTCAGTAATACCCAGTTTATCAGCAATCTTTTTAAAGGATTTTTTCCCTTGTTGCAATTCTTTTATAATGCCAATGTTGGTATCATCAATTTTCATGATTTTTATAATTCCAAGTAAAAATTTTGATATAAAACTAAAATTAATTTAATTATCTTGAAAAATATCTTAGAATAATGGTATTGTCAAATAAAATTTTAAAAAGAACAGGAGAATCATATGTCGACAAAAATTATTGTCATTGGAGGGGGGCCCGGAGGATATGTGGCGGCCCTCAGAGCAGCAGCGTTGGGAGCAGAAGTAACCCTGGTTGAAAAGGAAAACCTGGGTGGCACCTGTCTGAATTGGGGATGTATCCCTTCAAAAATTATGAAGAACTCAGCAGATATTTTTCTTAAATTTTTAAAAGCGGATAATTTCGGTATCAAGGTTCAGGGTAGTGTAAGCCATGACATGCCGGCGTTGATGAAAAAAAAGGATAAGATTCTGGGGATCCAGAGAAAAGGAATTGCCGCTTTACTGCAAAAAAACGGCGTTGCCGTAGAAACGGGCAGGGCAGTCTTAAAATCTTCTGGATTTGTTGAAGTTGATTTAAAGGATGGAGAAAAAAAAGAACTTGAATATGACAAGCTTATTCTTGCCACGGGAACAAAACCCTTAAATGTACCTGACTTTCCATTTGACCATCATCATATCCTGTCATCCAATGATATTCTGCAATTGGATCACATCCCGGAATCAATTGTCATTGTCGGGGGAGGGGTGATTGGGTGTGAATTTGCCTTTATTTTTTCAGCACTGGGGTCTAAGGTGACAATTGTAGAGGCCATGTCAAGGCTGCTTCCTCTGCCTTCTGTTGATGAAGACTGTTCCAAATTATTATTAAGGGAAATGAAAAAAAGAAAAATGGCCGTTTTTTGTGATACCATTGTTAAATCCGCAGATATAAAAGAGGATCAGCTTGCCATCCACCTTGAATTATCTCCGTTTACCGATAATCCAAAACCCAAAAAAATAAAAACCAATATTATTACCGCCCAAAAAATGGCGGTCTGTATTGGAAGATCAGCGCTTTCATCTGATCTGGGATTGGAAAATATTGGACTTAAAACCAGTCCTCAGGGATGGATTGATGCCAATGAACGAATGGAAACCAGTGTGGAAGGCGTTTATGCCATCGGGGACATTCTCGGCCCTCAAAAGGTGATGCTGGCCCATGTGGCTTCCCATGAAGGCATAATAGCCGCCCAGAATGCCATGGGTGAAGAGAGTATCATGAAGTATGATGTGATCCCGGGAGCCATCTTCACTATGCCGGAAATCGGAACGGTTGGATTGAGTGAAGCAGAGGCAAAGAAAAAAGGTTATGATGTGGAAGCGGTCAGTGTGAATTTTCGAACCCTGGGGAAAGCCCAGGCCATAGACGAGCTGGCAGGAACCGCAAAAATGATTGTTGAAAAAGGATCGAATAAGGTACTCGGGGTTCATTTGATCGGTGCCCATGCAACAGACCTTATTGCCGAGGCAACGCTTGCCATTCAGAAGGGATTGACAGCAAAGGAAATCGCCCATACGATCCATGCGCATCCCACATTAGCTGAAATCATGGGAGAGGTGTCCTTAAAAACATGCGGCATGCCGATTCACGGATAAATCCGGAATAATTGTTTTACCAGGTGCCGAAAGGACGAATCACCAGGTCGATGCCAGCTTTATCCTTTAATGATAAGAACGCCTTTTGGGCTTCCTCTTGGTTGGCATAGCTTCCTGATCTTACCATATACCAGGCCCTGCCTTTGGAATCTTTAAGCATCAGTATCCTTGGATGAAATCCATTATTAAGCAATCTATTTTTCATTTTATTGGCATTTTCCGGGTTGAGATAAGCGCCTGCCTGAAGGGCATATAGAGGACCCGGGTCTTGTTTGATATTTTCTTTTTCCTGTTGATCAGCAATCAGATCGGCCTTATAGCGGGTTGCCCAGTGAAAATCAGGCTTGAGCTCCAGTGTTTTTGAAAGATCATCAAGGGCTTCTTTGTTTCTGCCCATCTTACCAAAACACAAAGCCCGGTTAAAATATGCCACATGATTCTCAGGTTCCATTTCGATTTCAATATCATAGTTTTTAATGGCTTTCTCATACGCTTCTTTATAATACCAGGCCACACCGAGATTACTATACAGTCCTTTCAGTTCAGGAAATAATGCTTTTGCTTTTTTAAAATCTTGAATGGCAAGATCAAATTTTTTCTGCCTCATATAAGAAACCCCCCGGTTCTTATAGGCATCTGCATTGCCGGGAGCGATTTTAATCAATTTTGAGAAGGTATGAATGGCCTCCTGAGTTTGATTTTGTTTAAAAAGAAGGACACCTTTATCAAACAGTTCTTTTTCGGTTTCTGCAAAAGCAAGGGTATGAAAAAATAAAGACAAAAAAATTAGAAATATGATTTTTTTCAAGAGAACACTTCCTTATATTCAAAACATTTATTCCTTGAAATAATACAAATAAAATCAGGATTGTCAGGATTGTCTTTTTTTGATTTATATGTATTTTAAGTATTTTAAGATTTGTATCATCTTTTTTTATAGCGGGCAACAGCTTGTTTCAGCGTTTTTTGACAATCGATCCTTCAAACTGAAGGAAAATCTTATCCGGCTCACGAAAAGCCTTTGGGAGAATTCGTCGCGCACTTGCCCATACTGCTTCCCATAAAGCTTGCCGCGCTCATTTTTTTAGCCACATCCGGGCTTTTACAGTCAGGGCAGGTAATATTATTTTCTTCACCGGTAAAAATCAGTTTTTCAAACTCTTTTTTACATTGATTACATTTATATTCAAAAATTGGCATAGGGAGTTCTTCTCTTTTTTCTTAAAAATTTAATTGATATCCGCGTGGCCAAGAATTTTAGGGACAACATCAGTCCAGCCAAGGGGCATGATATGGACGCCCTGTACCATGGATTTAATTTTTTTAATAAATTTACCAGCCATTTCAGCAGCCTTTTTCTTCCGATCTTCTTTGGCAACCGAGCCAATTTCATCAATCCATTCATCCGGAACATGGATACCGGATACATTTTTATTCATAAATCTTCCCATTTGAGGGGTTTTCAGAATAACGATTCCCACCTGTATCGGGCACTTGAATTTTTCTGCTTTTTTTATAAAGTTTTCAAAAATTTTAACATCATAAACCGCCTGAGTTTGAAAAAATTGTGCGCCGGCATCGATTTTTTTCTTCATTTTCATCAATTGCAATTCAAGTGGGTCGGAATTGGGATTAACAACAGCGCCAAAGGCCATATCCAGATAATTTTCAATCCGGCTGCCGGAAATATCATATCCCCGTTTCAGGCCTTTTGCCATATCAATCAACTGGACAGAATCAAGGTCAAACACGGGTTTGGCTTCCTTATGATCTCCCAGCTGGATATGATCTCCGGTTAACAACAAAACATTGTCGATACCCAGAGAATAGGCAGTGAGCAGGTCGGATTGCAATGCCAGCCGATTCCGATCCCTGCAGGTCAGCTGATAAACCGGTTCGATACCATTTGTCTTTAAACGGACGCTGGCGGCAAGAGATCCCAGTCTCATGACAGCCGATTGGTTATCGGTCACATTTACGGCATGGACATATTGGTTTAATTGAAGCGCTTCAATAGCACAACTGGGTTCGATGCTTTTATCTCTGTGAATGGCGCCTTTAATCGGCCCGACTTCACCGGTAATAACAAAAGTACCTTTATCAAATAAGGTTGTCAGTTTCATGATGGAACTCCTTGAAATTATATATACGTCTTGGGTTGTTGACTAATCCTGGTTGCTGACGGTAACCTTACCACCGATGAAACAGAATGTGGCTTCAGTCGGACTGACTTCAAGGGATCGCGGACGGCTCCATTTTGAATTTTTCTTGGCAGGTTGATAGGCATCAAGAAGATCAAGACGTCCCAGTTTTTTAAGTCTTTCGTAGATCAGTATCCAACCGCAGGGACGGTCCGGATCTACTTCACAATGCCCGTTTTCAGCACCGCCGCAGGGCCCGTTCAATAATTGTTTGGCACAAAGGGTCATGGGACACAGCCCGCCAGTGAATTCGATGATACAATCTCCGCATAGGGAACAATATTCTTCAATATGTGAATCTGAAACGGTTTCTCCACCGAAAACTGTATCGCAGCCAGGATGGACCATTCCGCCGTCTGTTGCATCAATCACCGTGTGAACACCCTGACCGCACCCGAGAATCAGAAAAGAATCAGCATTTTTAACTTCATCTGCGTGATCTTCCATTAACACCTTTTTGGTGTGTGAAAGTTTGCACAAAGACATGCCCTGGGGACCTGGTACCGTATAACCGGCGATTTCAACACCTCTGGCGGCCAGTCGTTTCGCCATCATTTTGGTTTCATCTTCTCCACCGGAATAGCATTTCCATGCACAATTATTGCATCCGACAACAAAGACTTTTTCACCGGGTTGAATATGCTTGACTATTTCACCTATTGGTTTTTGAATGGTTGCATGCATATTGTTTTTCCTTAATTAAAAAAACAGGTTTTATATTGAACCTTTGCATCGTCAAATTCATTAAATAAAATTTTTAAACGATCATTGGCTGTATTAATTGCAACAGATTTTTCTTCAGCTTCATTATCAGTCTGGAAGCAGGCAAGACACCTTTGAAACTGACTGTCTCTTCCCAGGGTTTTAATATTAAAATCAACCATGAGGAAGTTCTGTTCAGTTTTTTGATTTGCAAAATGTTCAACAGCCGGAATG
>JAFCZY010000024.1 GCA_019314105.1 Deltaproteobacteria bacterium | reverse complement strand
AGATGCGTTGACTGAGCATGGGGTCTTTTTCTTGATTTTTAATATGGGAGTTGTTTTTGCATTCAAGATCAATCCAGGGGGAGATCAATACAGAGCATGCCGGCAAGGGATCTTTGTCTGTCAGCAACATCGATAACAGGGAAAGAGCAAGGCCTGCGCCTGCGGAATCTGCGACAAGGCTGATGGTGTAGGTGGTTTGAAAATTATCCGTTACCCATTGATAGGCTTCCCTTACGTCTGTTAATCCTTCTGGGAAGGGATGTTCCGGGGCCAGTCGATAGTTAAAAATCAAAACCTTTGCATCCGAAGCAATGGCGATTCGTGATGCAAGGTCTTTGTGGGAATTCATTGACCCGGCAATAAATCCACCGCCATGAATATACAGGATGATCCGGTTTGTATCATGGTGTAACGGTGACAGCCATTGTGCTTCAATGGTGTTGATATAAACCGGTTCAACTTTGATAAATTTGTTCGGCTTGAAAATGAGAGCGCTTTTTTCAAGAAGGTTCCTGTAGGGCTTGATACCGACAGATTCAAAGGTGGGCCGTGATTTCAAATGTCTGAAAATCGCTGATAATATTTGTGATGTCATTTTACTCATAAAAAAACCATATTGTTTATTCGTTTAAAAAAAGGTATCACAGTTTGGCATGAAACCAAATATTTTTTATGGAAAATACAGGGGAATGGAAAAAAAACTTTTTATCACTGATTTTGACGGAACATTATTAACAGATGACAAAACCATCTCCCATGAAGACATCAAAACCCTTGAGATGTTAAGACTAAGAAAAATAGTGACGGCCATTGCAACCGGGCGGTCTGTATATTCATTTGAGAAAGCATTGAAGGATATTGGCATGGATAGAGGAGATAATCCTTTACCGGTTGATTATGTCATATTCTCGACTGGTGCCGGTATCATGGAATTTCCAGGCGGTAAGGTGATATTTCAAAAAGCCGTGCCGTCCTCGGATATTAGACAGATAACAAACTATCTGGACCTTCGAAGGGTTGATTATATGGTGCATAAGGCCATACCGGATACAAGATATTTTTTATATAAATCCCATGGAAATCATAATCCTGATTTCCAGGCCAGGCTGGCGCTTTATAAAGAATATGCAGTGCCTCTGGAGGAGGGACATGTCCATTGCGAGTCGGCCACTGAAGTATTGGTGATTCTACCGGGTGGGGCAAAGATGGATACTATAGAAACAATAAAAAAAGACTTATCCGGTTTCAGCGTGATTCATGCAACCTCACCGCTTGACCATCAATCTGCATGGATAGAGGTGTTTCATAAAGATGTATCTAAGGCGAAATCTGCTTTCTGGCTTGCTCAAAGGCTTGGCGTGAGCAGGAATAATATTGTCTCAGTGGGAAATGATTATAATGACCAGGATCTTTTGTCCTGGTCAGGAAAAGGATTTGTCGTGGAAAATGCGCCGGATAGCCTCAAGCAAGTATTTGAGACTGTGCCGTCCAACAATCACTGCGGTGTCTCCCAGGCTGTAACAGCGTCAGGATGGATATCAAAGAGTTGAAATGAGGTGTTTCATATCTCTGACAGCCTGGTCCATGCCGGTTAATATGGCTCTTGCGATAATGCTGTGTCCAATGCTGAATTCGCTGATTTCAGATAGCCCCTTAAATGCTTTAATCGTATTGTAACAGATGCCGTGACCGGCATTTACCTCAAGGTTTAATTTGGTTCCGATTTTTGCCGCATCAATAATTCTGAAAAATTCTTTTTGTTTTTGTGCCGCAGTCGTGGCATCACAAAAGGCGCCGGTATGAATTTCAATCATATCCGCATCAATTTTATGGGCGATTTTAATCTGGTCAAGATCCGGATCAATAAAAATGCAGACAGCCATTCCGGCATTTTTTAAAGTGGCGACAGCTTCCCTTATATGGTTTTCATGGGTGATCAGATCCAGACCGCCTTCTGTGGTCAGTTCCTCTCTTTTTTCAGGGACAAGGGTGACACAGTCCGGTTTGATATCCAGTGCGATCCCTAACATTTCAGTTGTGGCAGCCATTTCCAGTATGAGTTTTGATTGTACAATTTTTCTTAACAGCCTGACATCTCTTTCTTTTATATGACGGCGGTCTCCTCTCAAATGCACAACGATCCCGTCAGCTCCTGCTGTCTCGGCAGCAACAGCCGCTGCAACCGGTTCCGGATAATTGATTCCCCGGGCTTCCCTTAACGTCGCCACATGATCTACATTTACAGCAAGTTGGGCCATTTGTCTGTCTCCTCCATTATTTAAAATATAGTCAACTCTTTATTGGTTTCAATTTTTCTTAACAGCTCAAGGCTTTTGTCTTCCATCTTCTGCGCATCTGACGGACTTTCTTCGTGATCAAATCCCATCAAATGCAGGGTACCATGAATCAGAAGCTGAGACAGTCTTTCTGAAAGAGTTATGGCTGCCATATCTGCCTCTTGCTGAGCGGTTTCACAAGAGATGACAACATCCCCTAAAAGGCCGGGCGTTATATCCGCAAATTGGCCTTCCTGCATGGGGAATGCCAGAACATTTGTGGGTTTGTCGATTCCCCGGTAGGTCTTGTTGAGGTGTTGAATCTGATCATTATCTGTTATCACGATGGATATCTCATGGGCATCACAACCCAAGGCGTTTAAGATCTGTTTTGTCTTTTTGTGGAGTGTTTCCGTTGGTATTTTCCTTTTTTGCTGATTGTCGATCAGTATCTTTAGATGTCCCATTTTTCCCCTGAGATTTTTCCGGGTATTCTATCCGGCTGTGATAAATACTGGTTAAAATATTATTAAAGCTTTTTGCAATCTGATGAAGATCTTTTAGTGTCATTTCACATTCTTCCAGTTGTCCATCGGCAAAAATGTCGTTTACCAGTTCTTTCACCCGTCCCTGGATTCTCGCAGAGGTAGGCCGGTCTAATGCTCTGACAGCCGCTTCAACAACATCCGCCAGCATGACAATACCGGCCTCTCTTGTCTGGGGTTTAGGCCCCGGATATCTGAAATTTTCTTCTTTTACCGTGTCATTTCCGCTTTTTAAGCTTTTTTGATAAAAATATTTGATCAGGGAAGTACCATGATGTTGAATAATTCCTTCAATAATTTCATTCCCGAGTTTGTGTTTTTTTGCCAGCTCAACCCCCTTTTTTACATGCCCGATTAAAATGAGGGCTGACATGGAAGGAGAGAGCTTGTCATGCCTGTTTCTACCGTCTGACTGATTCTCGATAAAGTATAATGTTTTACCCAGCTTTCCGATATCATGGTAATATCCCATTACTTTCGCTTTAAGGCTGCTGGCTTCTATGGCCGATGCAGCAGCTTCCGCCAGAGTGGCAACAATGATACTGTGATTATACGTGCCCGGGGCTTCGATCATCAGTCTTTTAATCAGAGGCTGATCAAGGTTTGCAAATTCCAGAAGCTTTGAGTCTGTCGTATAATCGAAAATAATTTCAATCAGTGGCGTAAATCCGATGGTAAAGGTGGCGGCAAAAAGACCGCCGCAAAAAGCAAGGGCCATTTCTTTTGCAAGAATGGTAACATCGGGCTGGGCAAGGGAATAGAATCCAAGGGAAAGTGCCAGAACAACATTGAATGCCGCAAGTTTGAAACCGGCGATGATAAAGTTCTTCCTCTCTTGCCGCTCTTTGACCCAATAGGCAGCCGTAATACTGGATAAAAAGAAAAAGATAAAGACCTCAAAACTACCTGAAAAGGAAAGGCTTGTCAGCAAGGAGAGAACAATGGTGAAAAAAACGGCAATATCAAATCCCAGGAACAGGCAGGTCAGCATGGCCGCTGACGGGATGGGGATGATCATGAAGAACGACAGGGAGGAGAAATCCCACATGGCTTCAGGATTTGCCGACTGGGCAATATAGGTTGAAAACTTGGCAAAGGTGAGATACAGGATAAGCCCTAATGATAGAAAGAGAATATGCTTATTATGAGCCGGTTGTAATTTTTTGTGGTCTTTTAAGAAGAGGAGATAAACCACCAGAATGGATAAAAAAGTGATTAAGGCAATCCCTGTGCTGGAAATGAAAATATCCTTTTCTTCTGCCTGGTCCTGAAGGGCAGATAGCTTTACCTGCTGTACTTTATCTACCCGTTCCCCTTCCCTTAAAATCATTTCACCGGCTTTGATCTTATACAGAATCGGTTTTATTTGAGTTTCAGCTTCCTGTATCCTTTTTTCCGTTTCATTTTTATTTAAGGTAATATTGGGCTGTAGTAATTTTTGGCACAAATCAACGATCAGATTGGAAAGAGTGTAGTTGATACCTTTTAACAGGGGTTCTCCTTCGATTCGAACCATGGCTTTTGCCTGATCCGGACCATAAAAGACCTTCAAATTATTGACAGTCCTCTCTTCTGTGGACCCTATGGTTCGAAGAATAATTCCCTTGTCCGTTTCCTTTAGTAAAATTTCTTTATTTGCTACAATTCCGTTTGTAAGAATTTTGTCAATAATGGTTGTAAGAATCATGGTAATGTCAGAAGAGAATTGATGTTTGTATAGAATTGAATAAACCTCTTTGCTGATTTCAATGCCCAGTTTTTCTTCAAACCCGGGTTTAGTGGCCAATACAATAGCAAATGTCGGATCCGGTTCTAAGGTCTGCTCATCTGCTTTTTTGAACAGCTCCCGGGGAATTTTCATTGCCGCATCAATGTTGGAAGAGATCTTTTTAAGCAGGGCGGCATCAAAATCATATATAATTTTAACAGATTCTTTTACTTCATTTTTCTTAATATCTGTGGCTTCTTTATCTTCGACAAAGAAATTTTTGGGTGCTTTAATATCCCTTTTTGCCACATCCCCGATACGATAAGAATAGGATGTTTTACTCTGTTCCGGGTAATGGGTAACGGTAAAGAGTATCGTGATAATGCTCAGTAACATCCACAACACATAAGGTGATGTCGAAAGAAATTCTTTTGCTCGCTTGATATTATTGTCGGTTTTGTTTTTTTTCATAGGCATCAATAATGCTTGATACGAGTTTATGTCGAACAACGTCATTTTTTGAAAAATAAATAAATTCAATCCCTTTTATATGGGTTAAGATTTTTTTAGCTTCAATCAGACCGGATTTTTTCCCGGTGGGCAGGTCTACCTGGGTGATGTCCCCTGTGACAATGGCTTTTGACCCATAACCGATGCGGGTTAAAAACATCTTCATTTGTTCTGATGTGGTGTTCTGTGCTTCATCCAGGATAATAAATGCATTGTTTAATGTTCTGCCCCGCATAAAGGCAAGAGGGGCGATTTCAATGGTATCCTGTTCAATGAGTGTTCTTGCTTTTTCAAAGTCCATCATGTCATAAAGGGCATCATATAAAGGCCGCAAGTAGGGGTTGATCTTCTGGGCCAGATCTCCGGGTAAAAATCCCAGGGTTTCTCCTGCTTCAACAGCAGGTCTTGTCAATATGATTTTTTTAACGTCCCCTTTTGAGAATGCAGCCATTGCCATGGCCATGGCAAGATAAGTTTTTCCTGTCCCGGCAGGGCCGATAGAAATAAGAATATCATTTTTATGGATGGCCTCGACATATTTTTGCTGGGAAGGATTTCTAGGGGTGATGGCTTTGTTTTTAACCGTTTTAAATACTGTGGTTGAAAAGAGTTCTTTTAAATGAGAGGTGTTGTCGTTTTTTATGGTATTGATGGCTGCATCAATATCTGCTTCCCCAAGGGAGAAGTTATCTTCTAAAAGATGATAAAGCTGGTGGATCAGTTTTTCAGCAAGATTTATATCATGAGGCTTGCCGCTAACCAATAGCGTGTTGCCCCGGGTGTTGATGGTAACGTTAAACGCGTTACTGATTTTGTCCAGATTGTTGTTATGATGTCCAAAAAGTTCCCTGGCAAGCACCAAGTTTTGAAACGTAATGTTTTCCATGGTGTATAGGGTGCATTTTATTTGCTTAAAGGTCAATAAAAATCTTGACTAAAAAAGGGGTTAACTGTTATTGAAAAAGCGCTTTTAATCAAAGCAAAAAGGAGGAATATGAACGCTTTTGATATTGCTGTGATTGTTATTGTTTCATTTTGTTTGATACGGGGACTCTTTAAAGGATTAATTGGAGAGGTGTCAGGGATTATCGGTGTTGTGGCCGGCTTTTACGGTGCCTATACCTACTATCCTCTGATCACGCCGTATGCTGAACAATGGATTAAAAATCCCGGAATCAGAAATCTTATCGCTTTTTTTCTCCTGTTTTGTGCTATTTTAGTCATTGTTAGTCTTATTTCCATACTGATCCGTAAATTTTTAAAACTTGTTTTTCTGGGGTGGGTTGACCGGATTTTCGGTCTTGTTTTCGGTGCTGCCAAAGGGATATTGATTGTTTCGGTTCTTTTTATTATGATCACGACCTTTCTTCCCAAAAATCCAACTATTTTAACCGATTCAAAATTTTCTCCTTATGTTGCAGAAGTATCCAAAGCCATGACAGTGGTCGTTTCCCAAAAACACAGGAAAGATTTTCTTAAAAAACTGGAAGGAATCCTTTAAGATTTGAAAACAATAGATAACCTGTTAAATATTATCCGAACTTTAAGAAGTGAAAACGGGTGTATCTGGGATAGAAAACAGACCCCGGAAACCATGTTGAAATGTCTTTCAGGAGAAGTATACGAACTTCAAGAGGCTATAGCCAAACAAGATGTGCAAAATATTTGTGAAGAATTGGGGGATGTTCTGTTTCAGATTGTTTTTATTACGGAAATTTTCCGGGAAAGAGGGGAATTCACCCTTTCAGATGTGGTGGGCCAGGTGGCCCAAAAAATGATTCGTCGTCATCCCCATGTATATGAGGATGCCAAGGTATTAACGGAACAAGAATTACACCTTCAGTGGGAGGCAATCAAAGCTCTGGAAAAGAAAGACCTTTAATTTCAGTTTTTTTTAGTCGTCAAAGTCTCCCGCAGGCCCCTTGGCGGTAGTGATTTTTGACGCCTTTTCTATTATTTTTTCTGTTGTCCACTCATTTTCGGATTCACTCTTTTCAGCCGTGAAACCCGGATCATGGGAGTTGTTTTTTAAGATTTCATTTATCACAATCTGGGCAGTATCTGTGGCGTTGAAGACGTTGGTTAATAGATGATATACAAAATTCTCAACCTCTTTTGCCATTCGCTCCCGGATTTCTTTTGTCTGGGCCAGCAATTTATTCTCAAATGGCAGGTTTAATTTTTTAAAATTCCCGCCCTTTAAATTATTTGATTCTGCGTAAGCCAGCATTTGAGACCACAGCTCTTTTGAAACGCCTTTGTCTTTTTGTTTGATAAAGTTATCGTTGTCAAGAAGTGCGTTCCCATAATCATTGACCTCAAGACCCCAGGAGATCATTTGCAGGGCAGTCGCCACATTGGCTTTGGTTGTCCGGGTTGTTGCGGCTATCTTCCGAAGCCTTTCTGAGTTATTGCCTGAGGTGCCGTGCTGTGCGCCGGAGATGTTGTATTTGGAAAGGGCTTCATGGATCTGAGCGGTCAGCTCAACATGGATGCCGGTATCACTGGCTTCAATGCCATGGGTGGTCCCATTATTTAAGGCAATCCAGTTGGGAAAAATATGGTGGGCATTAAGCCCCTGGATGAGAAAGAGCGCTTCCTCAGGCGTTGAGAGACCTGATTTACCCTTTATTTCACCCACTTCTGTTTCAAGGCCTGCCCAGTCAGGAACATAGGGATATAATTCAATGTTTGCCAGAAGATTCTGGTCGTCGGGCATATGAGAGGCATCAATGGCAATAGACGTAATACCCGCATTAAACAATGACACGATTTCTTTTTTTGCCGGTTCAATATCATCAGGTTTTTTAATGCCGAAATGATCTGCATGGATAGCAACAGGAATCGTAATACCCAGTTCATTCATAAAAGCATCTGTCATTCTCGCAATATTCCATAGATTTACCGCACAATAGGCACCTGTCCCTCCTTCAGATCGGGCAATTTCAATTATAATTGCGGCATTGGCCCGTTGAGCGGCTGCGAGAGCGCCTCGGATGACAAAAGAGTTTCGTCCGTTGGCGGCAATGGTCATGCAGTTTTTCTTGAGTAACATGGCCTGATCAATATATTTTCCGCTGACAAGAAGTGCTTTGGAGTTTGGGAAAAGTTTTTTCACATTAGGGGGTCTGCCAAGGTCAAGAGCGACCTCAAAGTCTGAAGCGTATTTTAAAGGTTTTGTCATATCACCCTCCTTAGATTTTCTTGGATTATTTTAAAATATTAATTATTTTTTACACGAAAAAGGTTTAAAATCAAGATATATCGAATAATGAATTTCTATTCATGTTGACATTTATAAGAATTTTTTGTTAGATAATGAATCTTTATTCATTTATATCAAGAAAGGATACGATACGGTTGCAGAAAAATAAATCGGAAAAATATAATAAAATACTGAACAGCGCGGGCGCCATTTTTGCAAAATATGGATTCCACAAAGCAACCATATCACAAATAGCAACACAGGCCGGTGTGGCTGATGGGACATTATATTTATATTTTAAAAATAAAGATGACATTCTTTATCAGTTCATCAGTTTCAAAACGAATGTTGTGTTTAAAGAAATGAATGCTGCTGTCAAAAAGGGTCGGAATGCCGAAGAAAAGTTGCGGTATTTGATCCGGTGTCATCTTACAGAATTTCAGAATGATAGAAATATGGCAATTATTTTTCAGTCGGAAGTAAGATATTTAAGAGAAATTGAATCTCAAATTAAAGATATATCAAAAATGTATCTGGATTTATTGTCAGATATTATTGAACGGGGGCAGATTGAAGGTTCCATGCGCCAGGATCTTTTTATCGGTCTTGTTAAGCGGTTTATTCTTGGCGCAGTGGAAGGCGTCATCAGTACCTGGGTGTCTGCCGATGGCAGATATGATCTGGTTTCAATGGCAGATCCCTTAGTAGATCTTTATCTGACAGGGATCAAAGGATAATAAATGTCAGTTAGTATCTGAATGAGACAAATTTATTGAATATGGCTTTTTGCTTGACGTGTTCTTCCATGTTTATTAAAGCTTGCTGAGTCTGTATTCATACGGTAAAAAAAAATATTTGGGAGATAAATAAGTATGACGTCGATAATTGGTCCGGCAAGTTTTAAATTTTTTGGGATATTTCCCGCAGCGATATTATCTTTTATTTTGCCTGTCATCGGGATAGGACTGTTTGCATATATTATGGCTAGGCGGGTGGCGCCGCTTGTAAGGGCAAACCCGGATAACCGGTTTGATCACATCGGCAAGCGTGTCAAGAATCTTATCATTGTCTGGTTGGGGCAGATCAGACAGCCAAGGTACCTGCTGGCAGGTGTACTTCATATGACTATTTTCTTTGGATTTCTGGTCCTTTCCATTCGGTCTACTTCTCTTGTTATTGTCGGGCTTTCCGATGGATTTACACTTCCGGGATTTGGTGGGCTATTCGGCAGTATTTATAATTTTTTTAAAGATTATGCCGCAACCTTCGTCCTTGTTGCCTGTATCATTGCTGCTGTCAGAAGGGGGATCTTTAAACCCAAACGATATGCCGTTCCGGAAAGCTACGGAAAGGATCATACGTCTGAAGCTGTTTTTGTATTGGGTATTATTTCAACCCTCATGATTTCTGAAAGTCTTTTTGAAGCTTCCCAGGTGGCCTATGAATTTCAACATACCGGCGCAGTGCATTTTCTGGCGCCTCTTTCTCTGGTATGGATATTTAAAGGAATGCTGTCTTCAGTATCCCCCAATATCCTTCAGGGACTTCATATTTTTACCTATTTTGTTCATGATCTGACCTTTTTCTTTTTCCTGTGTTTCTTACCCATGGGAAAACATTTCCATGTCATTACCTCACTCTTCAATGTGTTTTTCATGCGGGTTCAAAAAGGCAAAATCAAGCCGGTCATGCATGGGGTTTCCGATGACAAGCTGGATGATCTTGAGTCTTTCGGGGTAAAAAAACTTGAAGATTTTACCTGGAAACACATGCTGGACTTTTATTCGTGTGCGGATTGTGGCAGATGTTCTGATCAATGCCCGGCAAACGCAGCCGGTCGTCCCTTATCTCCCCGGTTTATTACCATTAAGGCAAGGGATTTAATATTTAAAAATTATCCCATGTCAGGTAAAATTTATAAAAGTAAGTTATTGATGGAAGATATTTATACAGAAGACGAAATTTGGTCCTGTACCACCTGCGGCGCCTGTGAAGAAGAATGTCCTCTGGGAATTGAATATATTGATAAAATTGTTGATCTGCGTCGGGGTATGGTGGACGAAGGCATGGTGCCACAGTCCCTGCAAAAACCATTGAAGGCCCTTGAAAAAAGGGGTAATCCTTACGGAAAAATGGAGAAAAAACGGGCGGACTGGGCAAATGATAAAGACTTTAAAGCAACCTGGCAGATTAAAGATCTTTCCAGGGAAAAAGCAGATACCCTTTATTTTGTAGACAGTATTACATCTTATGATGATGAAATTCAGGAGATCGCTAGACGGACGTCTATTATTCTTAAAAAAGCCGGTGTTGATTTTGGAATTCTGGGTAAACTGGAAAAAGACAGCGGGAATGAGGTCCTCCGGTTTGGCGAGGAAATGCTGTACCAGGAGTTAAAAGAGCAAAATACTGCAGCCATTATGGAAAGTGGTGTCAAGCAAATTGTGACTGCTGATCCCCATGCCTATAATGCATTGAAAAATGACTATGGTCTTCCGCTTCCGGTTAAACATATCAGCCAGGTGGTTGCGCAAAAAATAGCGACCGGAGAACTTGATCTTAAACCTTGCCAGACACCTGAAAAAGTGTATGTATATCATGACCCCTGTTACCTGGGGCGCCACAATGGGATTTATGAAGACCCGAGACAGGCGCTTGATGCCATTGACGGGTTAACAAGAGTCGAGCTTGAAAAGAGCCGTGATCGATCGTTCTGTTGTGGCGGTGGTGGATTGATGCTTTTCTATGAACCGGAAGAAGAAATAAGAATGGGTGTTTTAAGAGTCAATATGGCTGCTGAGGCCGGAGCAACTGTCATTGTAACTGCCTGTCCTTTCTGCCTGGTCAATATTCAGGATGCGATCAAGGTTGCCGGAAAAGAAGGAGAGATGGAAGCGTTGGATTTTACAGAATTAATTGAGCAGCATTTATTCTAAACAAATGAGTTACAGATGCAGGATGAAGAAATCTGTGACAGATAATTGATTTAAAGGAGGCAATAATGGAGATTTTGGTATGCGTCAAGAGAGTACCGGATACTGCTGAGAATGAATTTGAACTCAACAGTGCCGGAAATGATCTTGATCGTGACGATCTGGTTTATTCAGTGAACGAATGGGATAATTATGCGGTTGAAGAAGCGAT
>JAFCZY010000268.1 GCA_019314105.1 Deltaproteobacteria bacterium | reverse complement strand
GGGACAGACAGAAACTTCTATCCTGTTATGGGCGTCTGAGGATGATCCCTTGAAAAAGCCAGGAACTGTGGGGCGACCCGTTTTTCTTGCTGAAGTGTCTATCCTGGATGAACGGGGAAGAGCGGCAAAACCGGGAGAAATAGGCGAGATTGTTGTCCGGGGATCGATCATGATGAAAGAGTATTGGCAGGATCCTGTAAAAACAGAAGAGACTATTAAAAACGGGTATCTTTATACAGGGGATCTGGCCCGTATGGATGAAGACGGGTTCTTTTATCTGGTTGGAAGGGCAGGGGATATGTATATCTCAGGCGGGGAAAACGTTTATCCGGTAGAAGTAGAAAAAATTCTCAAACTTCATCCGGAGATTGAGGATGTAGCTGTTATAGGAATGACCGACGAGACATGGGGCGAAACAGGGCATGCTTTTGTTATTGTCTCACCGGGTGCATCCCTGACCCAGGCGGATGTTATTGGCATGTGCCAGGGGAAACTTGCAAAATACAAATGGCCTAAAAAGGTGACATTTAAATCACAATTTCCCCGGACTTCTCTTGGTAAGGTCAGGAAAGGGGCACTTTCTTAACCCTACAAAGAGAACCGCCATTCTGGGTTTACTCCTTTTTTGTTGCCTGGGTTTCCCAGTCTGCAATTTTAGTTGTTTCATAAATTTCTTCCCAGCCGGTAATCATTCCGGCTATATGGCTGAAAATAGAATGTCCCGTGGTCGTCATATAAAGGTGGATGATTAAAAAATTTAAAAGGAAGAGCGCAATCACTGTGTGGATGACAGCTAAAACTGACAGGGGTAAGATTTGCGGGATGTCATTATATAAATAATATAATAATCCTGTCACCATCTGCATCGGCAGCAACATGGCCGAGATACCCAGATAGGTCAACCGTTGCAAAGGGTTGTGTTTGGCCCCTTTTGCTTTTTGCACGGGGTGGGGCTTTCCCTGAAAAATTCCCCAGGAATAGTAGAGATATTGCTTCCATTCTCCGGTTGTAAATAGCCAGAATACAAAAAAGGCAAATAGGATCAGCCAGGACAGACCAACAAAATTATGAATATCGACAGCTGTCTGAAAGCCGAACAGTTTGTAGGTTCCATGAATTTCAAGACCGGTGACGATCAGGCTGATGATCATAAATGCCTGGAGCCAGTGCCAGAAACGTTCGTATCTTGTATAAAGATAAATTTTAATAGTTTTTGTAGCTTCCATTTAACTCTCCTTGCCGTTGCGTGTAAAAAATCGTCCTAATCCATGGAGTAATACACCTGCCAGTGCGCCAATGACCGAAATCCATCCAATAGTATCAAATAAGTTTGATTTGTCTCTTCCGGGCATATACAGCCCTGTGATATTGGCAAGCCTGGAGTTTTCCCTGATATGGCATTGGGTACAATTCAGTGCATTCTCCTTGGGGGCAACCATGTGGGTGATGGGAAATGCATAGGTTGTTTCCACGTAATCGAATTCGCCTGAATAAGGGATACCAAGGGCTTTATTGCCGTGTTCAATGGCGTCATTCATATCAAATGTTGTCCAGTAACCGTTTTCCCCTGAAAGCATGGGAGCCAGAAGTTTTTTGTTGACTTTATCATAGGGTTGTTTCCCCCGATGAATTTTAAACGGGAAAATACGGGCTTCGGGATCGGTTTTATCACCAACCGGATGGCTGACCTTTACAATTTGTGCCGGATCGATGACATCATCGGCGGTTGTACTGGTTAAAGAACCATTGAACCAGAAATATTCAGGCACGACATTCTTTTCCCATTTAAATTCCCCTTTGATGGATTTATATACATTTTTTCCATACGGACCTTCTTCATGATAGGGTTTCCCCTCTTTCAACTTTCCGGCTTTGCTCCAGTCCCACCACATTTTTGTGGGATTCACTCTTGCAAATTTTGGAATGTGACAGGCCTGGCAGGAAACTACATCAGTATGGTCATTCATTTTGGAATCGGTTTTATGGGGTTCGCTGCTGTGACAGGAAACACAGGTGATTTTTGGAGCCAGATCATCTTCAATCAGGCTTTTCCGTGTTTCAACAGCAGGGTTTGTATAAATTCTGCCGGCAATGTTATGATCAACCGTGGTGTGGCATCGGGTACACGAAAAATTTTTTCCGTCGGTGCCCATATGCACATCCAGCATCCGATTCGGTTTGGTTAAAGAAGTATCAAGATCACCATGTTTTACGCCATCTCCGCCACCGCCTTTGAAATGACAGTCTCCGCAATTTTTCCTTGTGGGAAAGGTCACCTGGGTAATAGCTTCTTTGATTTCCTGTTGGATATCACTGACCATTGCTTTGGTGTCAGGATCTGTATCTTCTGAAAATGCCTTGATATCATCAAAGGCTTCGATAAAATTAAAACCGGATGAGTTATGGCATTTCAGGCAATTGACCTCACCGTTTGTTCCTTTTTTATTCCAGCTGGTATGGCATTTCAAACAGCCTTTATCTTCCATGGCATTGCCGGAAATACAGAAATTATTTACTGAATGGCCCGCCTTTCCATACCGCATATCACTTTTATCTCCTGATGCCAGCCATGTCCAGTGAATGGTTTTATGGAACTGGGTGGCCGCTTCGGAATGGCAGGATATACAGGCTTTAGTGATCTCTTCTCCTGAGGTAAAATTTTTATTTAAGGCAGCTGCTTTTGTATGGTTTGTCGTACTCCATCGTTTGCTTCCTTTAACAGCCTGTTTGGCCAGTTTCCGTCCTAAAGCTTCTTCACCGTTTTCAGGTGTCGATGCAAAGACAGCCTGAAAAGAGCAAAAGAAAGCTGTTATAATCATCATAGTAAGACAGCATTTAAAAAAATACCGTGGGTTCATACGTATCTCCATGAGCTTATTTATAAAGCGTTATTTGGGTTTTTTAATCTCAATGGTTCCATCACTTTTAAAATCAATTTCAGCTTCCACATAATAGACGTCTTTTAAAGATTTTCTTACGTCTCTTGTCATATAATAAGCTTCTCCGCTTCTTGCACCGGTTGGGCATACATAAACAATGGGTTTGTTATCGGGGAAATCCTTGATTTTGGGTTCAAGTTCTTCAACCGGGATATTAATGGCGGTTTTAAAGGATCCTTTTGCAAACTCATCCGCATCTCTTACGTCGATGAGCAGGATGGATTCAGGATTTTTTGCGATAATGGATTTAAATCGTTCAAGTTCAATAGCACCTTCAACCTCACCCGCTTTCACCTGAACAGTCTCATTGGATTGCCCATAGGTCTTTTTCCATTCAGGATATCCTTTGGCAAAGACTTTAACGGTTTTATATCCTAAGGCTTCCGCTTTTTTTGCAGATTTATGGCTTAATCGGCATTTAAGCCCGCCGCAATAATAAATCAGGAGAGCATTTTTATCTTTTGGCAGAAGATTTGTTTTTTTATCAAATTTAGAAAATGGAATGCTGATCGCTCCAGGGATATGCCCTTTTGTGTATTTTACTTTGTAGGGTCTTGCATCAACAATCATTACATTATCCGGCATGGGAACAGACATATGTGCTTTTACAAACTTTGCATCCACGATATCATGAAACATCCATGAGGTGTCTTCAACAGGCGTTGCAGCGGTTTTTACCGTTTTGGTTGCCGTACATCCTGTCAACAGTACCAGGCCTGCTACCAAGGCCAAAATCAAGGTTTTTACGTTGGTTGATTTCATTTGTTCTCCTTAAAATTTATATAGAATCGTATTGACCCACATAGAGCAATGAGTGTGCCAGTGTAAAAAAGTCACTTCTTATTCTTATAACCGGTTAAATTTAAAAGATATTCATGTGTATGCAAGATTTTTTCATTATTAATTTTAATTATTTTCATTGTAAATATGTTAACAATATGTTAACTTGTTAATTAATAGTGTTAATTTTTATGGAGGCAATATGGAAATTGGGAAACAATGGCGGCATATTATTGATTCTGTTCAGGATGGTATTATTATCGTTGATGCGAAGGGTGTTTTTCTTGCAGCCAATGAAATGGCTCAGTTAATTACAGGTTATACTGAAAAAGAACTGAAAGGCCAATCCTGTCGGATTTTGAATTGTACCGGATGCAAGATTATAGGAAAAGGAAAAGGGAAAAAATGGTGTGGCCTTTTTTTAGAAGGTCTTATCCGGGAAAAAAAATGTGTGATTACCAACAGCCAAAATAGAACTATACCAGTTATTAAGAGCGCAACCGTACTTTTTAATGAAAAAAAAGAGATTGTGGGTGCGGTTGAAACCCTGAAAGATATATCTGAAAATATTAATTATAAGAATGAATTGGCATCCATAAAAAGAAGGTATTATGTCGACGAAGGCTTTCATGGTATTGTATTATGTCGACGAAGGCTTTCATGGTATTATCGGAAAAACACCGGTGATGCAGAATCTTTATGAATATATAGAGAGTGTGGCGTCTCTGGATACGCCGGTAATGATTTTGGGGGAAAGTGGCACGGGAAAGGAAATGGTTGCCAAAGCACTTCATGAAACCGGCAACAGAGCGTCCAAGCCGTTTATTAAAGTTAATTGCGCGGCATTGAGTGAAAATATTCTTGAAAGTGAATTGTTCGGCCATGTCAAGGGTGCGTATACTGGAGCAGAAACGAACAGGATAGGACGGTTTGAGGCAGCACACACAGGGACTCTTTTTCTGGATGAAATCGGAGATATTCCCCTTTCTGTTCAGGTTAAACTGCTCAGGGTTCTGGAAGAAAAAATGATTCAACGGGTCGGCGAAAACCAGTCCATCCCTATTGATGTCAGAATTATTACAGCAACAAATAAAAATCTTGAAAAAATGATAGAGGAAGGGACATTCAGGGAAGATCTCTTTTTCAGGGTGAA
>JAFCZY010000267.1 GCA_019314105.1 Deltaproteobacteria bacterium | reverse complement strand
ATGGGCGTAACCGTTCAGGCCATTACCGGCACAAGGGACAGCGGCAAACCCGAATATTCCTGTATCCTTGTTGAAGCAGGCACACCGGGATTTAAAGCCGTTCCCATGCATAAAAAAATGATGTGGCGATCCTCCAACACGGCGGAACTCTATTTTGATGATGTCAGGGTTCCCAAAGAAAATATATTGGGCCAAAAAGGCGACGGGTTCCACCAGATGCTGTCAACTCTTGACGGGGGGAGACTCTCCATTGGTGCCATGGGTCTTGGCGGTGCCCAGGGAGCCTTTGATCTTGCCTTAAAATATGCAAAAGAAAGAGAACAGTTCGGACAGCCCATCTCAAAATTTCAGGCCATTGCCTTTAAACTGGCCGATAGTGCCATGGAAATAGAGTGCGCCAGAAACCTGCTTTACAAAGCCTGCTGGCTGAAAAGCAATAAACGCCCCTTTGAAAAAGAAGCTGCCATGGGCAAGCTGTATTGTTCTGAAGTCATGTCCAGAGTGGCGGATCATGCTGTCCAGATTCATGGAGGGTATGGGTTAATGAAAGATTATAATGTGGAAAGATTTTACAGGGATCAAAAACTCCTGGAGATCGGTGAAGGAACCTCAGAAGTTCAACGCATTGTAATTTCACGCCATATTGGCTGCTGATACCAGGCTTTTATTTATATTGGTAATCTTCAGGAGAACATTATGAATACAAACAATCTTCTATTAGTTGAAGAAAAAAAACAGGCGGTCATCCTGACCATGAACAGACCTAAAGTGATGAACTGCCTGAATTTTGATCTCTTATATGCTATCAGAGATCAAATTGATGCGCTTCAATACAGAAACGATATCCGAACGGTCATCATTACCGGTGCAGGTGAAAAATCATTCTGCGCCGGGGCTGATTTAAAAGAGAGGGCTACCCTGACCCCGGATGAGGTGAAAAAATTTATTATCACCATTAGAAATCTGTTAACCTCTATCCAGAATCTTCCCATCCCCGTGATTTCTGCTGTGAATGGCATTGCTCTTGGCGGCGGCACCGAAGTAGCCCTGGCATCGGATATCCGCATCGCCTCTGAAAATGCAAGTATGGGGCTGACAGAAACACGGCTTGCCATCATCCCGGGAGGCGGTGGTACTCAGCGTCTGCCGCGAATTATTGGTGTGGCAAAGGCAAAAGAACTGATTTTTACAGGCAAACGTGTAACTGCACAAGAAGCCCTTTCTATCGGCCTTGTTAATAAGGTCACCCCCCCTGAAACCCTTTTGGATGAGTGCATAAAAATGGCAGACATGATTGCCGAAACCGGCCCCATTGCCGTTGAGATGGCCAAATACGCCATAGACAAAGGCATTGAAACCGACCTTGCCACAGGGCTTGCCATAGAATCCAATGCATACCGGGTAACCATACCCACTGAGGATAGAATCGAAGGCCTGACTGCATTTAAAGAAAAGAGAAAACCGCGTTATAAAGGGAGATAAAACCCCATGACGAATAATAGAATATTCTGGAAAGCTGAAGAAAAAAAACTTGAAGAACGGCGACAGGAAGCCATATGGCCTGGCGGGCAAGCAGCGGTTGACAAACTTGCCAAAAGAGGCAAACGCCCTGTCAGAGAACTGATAACAGACATCATAGATCCAAATACCCCATTTTTTGAACTCTCTACACTGGCAGGATTCGGCGTGGATTATCTAGGGGTTAAGGATGTGCCTTGTGCCGGAATTGTCACAGGAATAGGCAAAGTTCACGAAAACTGGACCATGATCATGGGAAGTGACAGCCGGGTTAAAGCCGGCACTTATTTTCCCATTACCTTAAAAAAACATATGAGAGCTCAGGCCATTGCAGAAAAATGTGGGTTAAACTGCATTTATATCGCTGACTCCGGAGGGGTTTTTCTCCCCATGCAGGCCGATGTATTTCCTGATGACCAGCATTTTGGATCCATCTTTTATAATATGGCCAGAATGTCCGCCATGGGACTTCGTCAGGTCACCTTAAGTACGGGCGGGAACACGGCAGGCGGTGCCTATATTGTATTTATGGCCTGTGAATCCATCATGATTGACAAACAGTCCTTTTCATTTCTTGGCGGCCCTCCCCTTGTAAAAATGGCCACAGGAGAAGAAATTTCTGCAGAAGATCTGGGAGGTGCCAGAGTTCATACTGAGATCTCCGGAGGTGCCGACCATCTATGTGCTGACCAAACCCAGGCCGTTACGAAAGTAAGAGAGTTGCTCTCCTTGACTGCACCGCAGAAGATTCATCTTCATAGATATGAATCTCAGGAACCTGAAGTCTCTCCTGATACCCTCTATGACATATTGCCCACGTCCCCTCACCACGGCATTAATGGATTAGAATTGATTAAAGCCATTGCAGATGGATCACAGTTTATTGAAAGCAAAAAAAATTTTGCCCCGGGCCGGGGATCTAATATTCTGACGGGAAAAATCAGAATAAAGGGGTTGCCCATCGGGGTTGTCTGTTCCAATGCAGCAGGCATTATCTTTCATGAAGCTGCCAAAAAAGTAGCGGAGTGGGTGGTTCGATGTTCCTATGAAAAGATCCCTTTGCTGTTTATCCAGAGTTCCCCCGGATACATGATTGGCTCTGACTCGGAACATGCCGGAATCGGTAAATTTGGTGCGGATATGGTTCGGGCGGTTTCCTGTGCCCAGGTACCACGAATTCAGCTGGTTATCGGCCCGGACAATGGAGCCGCCAATTACGGTATGTGCGGAAGAGCTTACAGGCCCAACTTTCTGTTTTCAACAATGAGAGCCCGGACCGGGGTCATGAGCGGCAGGAGTGCCGGCGGTGTCCTGTTAAGCATTGAAGAGGCAAAACGAAACGCCACGGGGAACCCCATGACGCCTGATGAAATAAATGAATTTCAGCAGAAAATGATTGATAAATATGATGGTGAAGCCCACCCCTTTTTCTGTGCATCACGGCTGTTAAACGACCGCGTGATTAAGTTTTGTGAAATCCGTGACTGGCTTGCCATGGCCTTTGAGGTCAGCCTTGTAAAACCCATTGGTGACGCAACATTTGGAAATTTCAGATTTTAAATAAACAGAGTCAGGAGAAAAAAATGACAGAATATGATTATTGGAAAATCTTTCCAAGAATGCCAAGAAAGGTAACTATTGGGGATATCACCATACGTGATGGCTTTCAGCACCTTGAAAAATTTATTTCCACCGAGGCTAAAATCACTTATCTTGAAGAACTGATTTTTGCCAATTTTATCAGTCGGGCAGCCAAAAAAGGGATTAATATGGACGATGTGGTCTTGACGGCCATTACTATCCGTGAACCCTCCGTTGACCGGGCTATTGCGCTGAAAAAAAGAGGAATCGGCCCGGACAGGGTATTAATGATGGTCTCCACCGAAGAAGAGCACCATTTTGCCAACTCCGGCACCAGCCTCCCCAATTACTGGAAAGAGGCTGAAAGATCTATTAAAAAATGTTCCGATGCCGGCATTAAAATGTGCGGTACGGTCAGTACCATCTGGGGCAGCCCCATAGGCGGTGCAACAGATTTAAAAGATGCTGTTGAATTCACCAAATACTGGCTTTCCATCGGGGCCAGTGACATTGAGCATGCTGATCATGACGGGTCTGCATCTGCGGCAGATGTCTATCGGTATTTTTCCATGATTCTTGATGAAATCCCGGACACCAGCCTTCACGTTGCCCATTTTCATGAAACAAAAAGAGTCGCCGCCGCCTCGGTTCTTGCGGCTCTCCAGGCGGGCATCTGTCATTTTGAAGCCACCCTTGGCGGTCTTGGCGGCCAACCGGCTAACTTCCTGGGTGACAGGCCCATTAAAGGGACGGGCGACTATTATTATGATGATGCAAGATATGTAGGATTGATCTGCCTTGAAGATACACTTGTACAAATTGATGAAATGGGTATAGAACATGGATATGATGTTGACAGAATTCTGTGGCTGGGAAAACAGATGGAAAAAACGGTTGGCACAAGATTAAGAAGTGAAGCGATGATCAACGGCAGAACCCTTAAGGAAGGCCATATGCAGTATGCCAGACCCGGGCTTGCAAAAATTAAGAAAAAACTGAGCGAATCGCCAAATCAAAGTTTTCCCGAATAATAATGACAAGGAGATATTATGGACAAACAAGACAAAATCCCTCATATCAATCTAGATTATTTTGAAGATCTCACCGGAGATATAAAAAAGGGTGGAAAAGGTGATGTGGATGAAGTGGGAAAACGCATCAAACAGGTGAGAGAAGAAAGAGGTATTTCCATTGAAACGCTTTCCGATCTGACGGGATTTGACGTTTCCCGGCTTCAGGACATTGAAAGCGGCAAGGTAAAACCCCAGCTGGGAACCGTGATGAAACTTTCAAAGGCTCTGGATTCTGCTGTGGGGCGCCTGGTGTCAGATATGGGGACCAAACTGTATGCCATTACAAGGAAAGATGAACGAAAACAAATTTCCCGTTCCACTTCAAAAACCAGCAAGCAGAATGTCTATTCTTACATGAGCCTTGCTCCTGAAGTTCAGGGCCGTCACATGGAGGCCTTGATAGTACAATTGGAAAAAAGCAAAGACAAAGAAATATCTGTCCATAACGGAGAAGAATTTATTTTTGTGCTGAACGGTATTGCCAATCTGACCATTGGGAAAGACACATATGATCTTGAACCGGGCGACAGTGCCTACTACCTGTCCACCACGCCCCATTTTATTACTGCGAAAACGGATAAAGCCACCATACTTGCTGTTCTGTATGAATAAGGAGATTGAAAAAATGTCAAAACTGTTATGGCAGCCGTCTGAAGAAAGAATTAAAGCAACCAATATGTATCGTTTCATGACGATTGTGAATAAAAAATTTAACAAAGCGTTCAAAGACTATGCCGCTTTGTGGGAATGGTCTGTGGATAATCTTGAAGATTTCTGGGCAACCGCCTGGGATTTTCTTGATATCAAGGCCTCCCAACCCTATGAAAAAGCCATTGACGATCCAAATAAAATGCCCGGAGCAAAATTCTTTGTCAATTCCAAACTTAATTTTGCTGAAAACCTTTTACAATTTAAGAATGACGATTTGGCTTTAATTTTCAGAGGAGAGGATTCAGTTCGAAGGACACTGACCTATAACCAGCTGTATGATGAAGTGGCTAAAACAGCCGCCGCTTTAAGAGCACTTGGCATAAAAAAAGGCGACCGGGTAGTGGGATTTGTCCCCAATATGCCCGAAAGTATCATTGCCATGCTGGCCGCCACAAGTCTGGGTGCCATCTGGTCCTCCTGCTCACCAGATTTTGGAATCAAAGGCGTTCTGGACCGATTCGGTCAAACCCGACCCAAAGTATTATTCACAGCGGACGGCTATTTTTTCAAAGGCAAACCCCTGGACAGTATTAAAAAAATTGCCGGGATCGTTCAGGAAATTCCCTCCATTGAAAAAATTGTCGTGATCCCCTATGTGTCTGAAAAACCCGATATCAGTGCCTTGCCAAATGCTGTCATGTTTGAGGAGTTTAAAGAACCGGATGCAAATAAAATTGATTTTCAACAAATGGAGTTTGATGATCCCCTTTATATCATGTATTCTTCCGGGACCACAGGACTTCCCAAATGCATGGTACAGAGTGTGGGCGGTGTTCTTTTACACCAGAAAAAAGAATTGGTACTCCAT
>JAFCZY010000266.1 GCA_019314105.1 Deltaproteobacteria bacterium | reverse complement strand
GGGAACAGACCCCTTAGGGGAAGATAATCTGATCATCATCATGACAGGTGTTCTGGCAGGAACCCCGGCTCCCTGTTCGGGTCGATTTCATGCGGTTTTCAAGTCACCCCTGACAGGGATTATGGGATCTTCTTCCTGTGGCGGATCTTTTGGACGTCAGCTCAAATCCAATGGATGGGATGGGATTATCCTTAAAGGCAAATCAGAAAAACCTGTCACCCTTCATATTCAGAATGACAAGGTTGATTTTTTTGATGCGGCAAATCTTTGGGGAAAAGATATTACACAGACTCAGGCAGCTATTGGATCAAAAAGTACACAAACTCTTGTGATCGGGCCTGCAGGAGAAAATCTGGTCAGATTTGCCAATGTGGCCGCAGGCGACAGGTATCTTGGAAGAGGCGGACTTGGTGCTGTCATGGGATCAAAAAACCTTAAAGCCATCGTTGCTTTCAAAGGCCAATACAAGATCGTTCCCCTCTTTAAAGATAGATTTCAAAAGATTAAAAACCGGGCGAACAGATATATTAATAGAAACACCATGTCTTTATTAATGAGGCAGTTTGGTACAGCTGCCAATGCCAATCCGATTATTAAAAATAATATGCTGCCGGTGAATAATTTCACCTATGGCAATCATCCAAAGGCAAGGCAAATTACAGGCGAGGCGATTAAAGAAAATCATAACACAACGCATCATACCTGCAAGCCCTGTTCCATACTCTGCGGACATAAAGGGATGTTTAACGGGAAACAGACCCCTGTTCCGGAATATGAAACTCTTGTATTGCTGGGAACAAGCCTTGGCATATTTGATCCCAATGATATTTCAAGATTTAATGAAATTTGCAACCAGAAAGGGCTGGATACCATATCAGCCGGTGGAACCCTGGCATGGGTTATGGAAGCAACCCAGAAGGGGCTTGTTAAAACAGATCTTGAATTCGGATCTTCAAAGGAGATAGTTCAGGCACTAAACAATATTGCGAGTCTTGAAGGATTTGGAAGACAAATGGCAAAGGGATCAAGAGCCCTTTCAAATCAATTTGGCGGGAAAGGGTTTGCCATCCAGGTGAAAGGTCTTGAGATGGCGGGGTATGATCCAAGGGGAGCCTATGGTCAGGGCCTGGGATATGCAGTTGCCAATAGGGGGGCCTGTCATCTGTCTTCATTTCCAGTCGGATTTGAAAATCTTCTCGGCTTTCTTAAGCCGGATACCATTCGTGCAAAACCTGAGTTTGTAAAATTTTTTGAAAATATCAATGCAGCTGTCAATTCAATGGATATTTGTCAATTTACAGGGTACGGCTTGACCCTTGAAACGATATTACCAAGGATAACACCCCATTTGGTTTTAAACCTCATAATGCAAAATATTCCAATAATTGCCATAGCGTTGATTGATTTTTCATTATATCCAAAACTTTTTTCTGCGGCCTCTGGCATTGACCTGTCTTCAAAACAATTTTTAGAGGCAGGTGAGAGAATTCATATTCTTGAACGTCTTATGAATACAAACGAAGGCATCCGGAAATCTGATGATACTTTGCCTGAAAGACTCCTTCTGGAACCTCAGAATGATGATCCCCAAAAAAGACTTGTTCCTTTGGGACCCATGTTAAAAAGATACTATAAATTAAGAGGATATGATGCTGACGGGCTTCCCAAAAAGTCTTTATTAAAAAAACTTGAGATTGAATTTAAAAATAAAAATATCGGGTCAGGATTTCGGCAACAGGTTTGAAAGTTCTTTCTGGATACAATAATAAATATCTTCATCGCTGCCATAAACATCAATGACATCTCTGTGATTGATCAGTTTTTCCACAATAAAAGTTGTCAGGTACAGGCTTGCAATGTTTGGGTTTGAAATAAGCGTTCTAAAAGGGGCGACCGTAAAATCAATATCAAAATCGTTTGCTTTACAAAGCGTATCCAGACATCTTGCAATCTGATTTTCAATACTGGATTTGGAAACAGTTTCGATTAAACCTGTTTCAATGAGTTTCATGGAGATTTTATTGCTAAAGGCATCTATATTGTCCCGGACGATGCTGATGGTTTTGATTCTTTCCCGTTCTTTGGACGATTCGATCTTAGAAAGAAGTTTTGCTTCTCTGTTCCCCGTATAAAATAGTTTAGCCATAAAATTATCCTTAATTATCAAAAACCATACAATATTAATTTGTATATATATAATAAAAACAGGGTATTTTTCAAGCTAAAAATTAAATGTCCTCGATAATAATCTGGGCTGTATTTGTTTTAAATTTATTAATTTTCAGTTTAAATGCAATTTTAGAATAATATTCAGGCAGATTCTCCGGATTATTGATATTAAAATGAAATGCCTCAACCTGATGCCGGGGAATAGAAGAGGCTTTTTCAAGAACCATTTTTCTGTGCTTGTTTCCAATAATATAAGATGAGGCTACCCGTATGTCTTCACAGATAAATACCGGCTCAGGATTTGCCACACCAAAAGGTCTTAATCGGTCAAGTTCTTTGGCCAGGGTGTAATCGATATCTTCTAAATCAAGAATGGCATCAATGGTCAGGGTTTTTTGAAAATCTTTTTCAGAATAAGTGTCTTCCATATGGTGGTTCAAATTTTGACAAAGCATCGGCAAATTACTTTTTTTTACCGTAAGCCCCGATGCCCTGGCATGGCCCCCGAATCTTTCAAGCAGTGTCTCGCTTTCCATGAGTGCCTGATAGATATTAATATGATTGATGCTTCGACCGGAACCAATGGCATACTCACCGCTGCTTCTCAGTAAAATAACCGGGCGAAAATATTTTTTTGACAGCTTTGACGCCACAATCCCTAAAACACTCGGATTCCATTGATCATCCCATAGGAACAGGAGTTTATTGTCTAACAGGGTAGGGGTTTCAACCAGACGATGTTCAATATTTATAATAATTTCTTTTTCAATCTGTTGTCGTTTTGTATTCAACTGATCAAGAAGAAATGCGGTTTTTTCGGCATTAACGATATCCGGACAGGTTAATTGAGTAACACAGATTCTGGCATGGGATATTCTGCCGGCAGCATTGATTTTTGGAACAAGTTTAAATGAAATGTCATCTGAATCAATTTTTCGAGAATTAATTCTTGATATTTCGACAAGTGTTTTTATTCCAATCCTTGCCCCCTGTTTGATTTTTTTAAGCCCTGCAATACAAAGTACACGATTTTCATTAATCAACGGAACCATATCTCCGATGGTTCCGATGGCAAAAAGATCCAGATAGTCTATAAGATTGGGTTCAGTAATGTCTTCCCAAAAATCTTTTTCCCTGAAAAATTTTCTTAAGCCCATAACAAGAAAAAAAGCAACCCCCACACCGGCAAGAAAGGTTAACCTGGAGGGACAGTCTTTCCTTTTGGGATCAACCACTGCCACAGCAGAGGGCAGGGTGGCAGAAGGCTCATGATGATCGGTGATAATGACATCAATATCTTCAAGATTGGCATCATT
>JAFCZY010000265.1 GCA_019314105.1 Deltaproteobacteria bacterium | reverse complement strand
TGGCAGACACAGGATTAATAAATGAGCCAAAGGTGCCTGCCACATAAAATTTATGCAGGTCTTTAAATTCAAGCCCGGCTGTATTTTTTACAATCACTTCCAGGATGGTGTACATGGCGGCCTTTGAGCTGGTTAAAGAATTTAAATCCACCTGGCTTAGACAAATGGGTTCTCCTGTACCGGAATGGTTTTCATCTACAAGAATAAAATGGTTAATCCCGTCTTTTTCGAACAGGCACTCCCCGCAGGCCGGATTGGAAAATTTCCCCCGGATATCAATCCGTTGGGACAAAAAAAGGCTTGCAGCCAGATCAATCATCCCGGACCCGCAGATGCCAATCGGCTTTCTATCGTCTATGGTATGGATTTTCAGGTCAAATGTATCAGGATCAATCCATACTTGATCAATCACCCCCGAATTTGCTGTCATGCCCATTTTACTGACCCCGCCTTCCAAAGCGGGTCCGGCAGCACCGGCACAGGCAATGAGCCAATCTTTGTTTCCCACGACAATTTCCGCATTAGTGCCCACATCCACCATAAGGCAAGGATCTTCTTTTTGATCAAGGCCTGAAAAAAGAATGCCGGAAATCAGATCACCACCAAAATAAGATCCAATATTGGGGAAAAGAAATACCATTGCATTTTTATTGATCTCAAGGTTTAAATCTCTGGCAGATTGGGTATCCGGGATATTCACACAGGGAATATACGGTTCTTTGATAATCTCAAAAGATTCCATTCCCAAAAACAGATGGGTCATGGTGGTATTACCGGCGCCGGCAACAAGATAGACATCTTCTTTCTGATATCCGTGCGCATTACACAGGGCGGATATATTCAAATTTACGGCATCAATAATAAGATGGGTCAACTCCGCAAGCCCGTCATTCTGTCTGGAATAATGAATCCTTGCCAGAACATCCGGCCCGATCACCGCCTGGGGGTTATCAAATCCCATATCCCCTATTTCCCGCCCGGATTCAAGATCAATCAACGACATCATAATTCTTGTGGTGCCGATATCAATGGCAGTGCCAAGGACAGGTTTGCCAGATAAGGGATCCAGCAAGTCCACCAGTATCCAGGAATACCGATCTTTAAACAGGACTGCTTTTGCCTTAAATCCCCATGATCTTAAATTTGAGGGCAACTGTTTGAGCACTGGCAAAGGGAGTCTGATTTTATCTGTCCCCAGCTCATCTAAAAGGCATTTTTCCAGCCGTTGCGCATCTGCCGTATTATTGGTTAAACTCGGGGTGTCAACCAGAAGGGTACGGACAGATCCTTTTTCAGCCATCATTTACGCAGCCTTTCCAGACGTTCTTTGACTCTTGGAAAATAGTTGAGTTCCGTATGGGGCAAAAACAATGCGCCCATATAGTGATCCATATATGAAGGCGTTGAAGCCAATTCAAAATTGGTCATCATATTGACGACTTTTGCCACATCCCGGCGAAGGGCATTGGTCAAGCAATTGATCTTGCAGCCCAGAAGAGAACCATTGCCCAGATAGGTAACTTTTTCCGTCTCAATTTCAGGAAGCAGGCCAATGGTAATGGCACTTTCCAAATCCACATAACTGCCAAACCCACCAGCAAGAATGATCTTTTCAATATCATTGACCTTCAATCCGATCTCTTTCAGCAGGGTCAATACTGCACTGTACATAGCCCCTTTGGCCCGGATCAAATTATCCAGATCCGGTTCGGTAATGGTAATATCCCTGTCTATCTGGGTGTTTTCCTTATATACAATAACATATTCCCAGATATCATCTGTCTTCCGGATTCTGGGGGTATCAAGGGTCTGATTAAACTTCCCCCTGGAATTAATGACACCGGTTTCCAGAAGCTTGGCCGCTAAGGTAATCATGCCGGAACCGCAAATCCCTTTCGCCTTTTTATTCCCAACGGTGAGGATCATAGGCTCATAGGTCACCGGATTTATGGAAAAATCCTCAATCGCCCCATTTGTTGCCCTCATGCCGAATTTTACGCCGCCACCTTCAAAAGCCGGTCCGGCAGAAGCTGCCGTACAGACCATCCAGTCTTTATGACCAATAACAATCTCTGCATTGGTCCCGATATCCATGTACAATGTCAACTCACTTGCCCTGTATATGCCAGATGCCATCACACCGGCAATAATATCACCGCCGACATAGCTTGAAACCCCCGGATAAATCAGCGCGATAGTATGATTTGCCAAGTCTATGCCAATCTGAGAAGCATGAAATGGCGGATACATGATAGATGCCGGCACATAGGGATCACGACGGATATAGCTTGGATTTATTTTCAGCAGTAGCTGGGTCATGGTGGAGTTTCCAGCCAAGGTAATGGTGGTCACCTCACGTTTTCCAATCTTTGCTTTTTTAATAATCTTTTCTATAATTTTATTAATGGTTTCAACCACTTTTTGATGAAGAATTTCAAGCCCGTCATCTTTTTCGGCAAAAATAATCCTTGAGATGACATCTTCACCATAACTGATCTGGCTGTTGAATTCTCCGTGCTCAGAAAGAACCTTTCCTGTCTGTAAATCCAGAACTTGTCCATAGACGGTGGTTGTTCCGACATCCACTGCAATGGCAAAGTTTCTGTTACGGGTATCAAAGGGCTCAATATTAACAATTTCATTTTGACCATCTTCTCTTACCGGTCTCACAATGGTGACGGTAATTTTAAAGTCACCTTCCCTGATAATATCAGATACTTTTCTGATCACCTCCAGACCCATGATCAAACGGTGCTCACCATGCTTAAGACGAAGATGATTGATAATTCTTGCCACATCTGCCTGGTTATTTTCAGTAGTTGCCGAGTCCAGTTCAAGATAAATCTTTTCCACAGGCGGGATAAACAACCCGTCATGCCTGAGTTCATCAATATTTGAGTACATGACCTTTGCCGTATGCCGGCTGGCTGCATGTATGTTTAAACGGCTGGTATCCATCTCGGATTCAATCGGAATTCTTACCACAATATCAGAGATCACTTCGGACAGGCATGCCATCCGATATCCCTTTTCCCGGTCTTCTGAAGAAAGGTGTTCTGAAATACCCCCTTCAACATTTCCTTCTTCAATTAACACCCTGCACTTCCCACAGACACCACTACCTCCGCAAGATGCGTTGATGTGAATACCTGCTTCCATGGCCGCCCTGATCAAACTTTCATTATCATCAACCTCAACACTGACGTTATGAGGTAAAAATTTCACTGAATATGTCATATAGACATCCTTTTTTGAATGCGTTTAATTAAACCTTAAAACCACAGGGAAGTATAAACATTCTCTCACCGGTTTGGCAAGTTAAGAGACCTTTTATTTTTTTAAATGATTGAAAATTTGGTAAAAAATAAAAGAAATAAAAAAGGGGCCTGTCAACAAGTTTGTTGCAGGCCCCTTTTCAAAAAATATCTTTAAATAATATTAAAGATCATTAATTGCTTCGGTAAGCTCAGGAATAAAATCGAGGATA
>JAFCZY010000023.1 GCA_019314105.1 Deltaproteobacteria bacterium | reverse complement strand
AGTCTGGTGGTTCAATCCTGGCGAGCCACGTATTCGAGGACCTGTATGGGAAAATTATGAAAAACTGACCAAAGAAAAAATGCAGCAGGGAGGTGTATAAATGGCAATGAATCGTAAAATAGCCTATATAAATCTGACAACAGGTGAAATCAAAACAGAGTCTATTTCAGAAAAAATCAGGCGGCTCTATATGGGTGGTCGGGGTCTTGATATGTATCTTCTTTATAATCATGTTCCAAAGGGAGCAGATCCTTTAGGACCGGATAATGCAGCTATTGTAAGCGCAGGCTTGCTTGTGGGTACTCTGGCATCCGCCTCTTCAAGGACCCATGTTGCAGCGAAATCTCCTTTAACCGGTTATTTAGGATCGGCCAATGTGGGAGGGTTTTTTGGTCCTGAAATGCGGCAGGCAGGATTTGATCATCTTGTGATAAAAGGGAAATCAAAAAAGCCTGTATATCTTTATATCAATAATGGAAATATTGAGATCAGGGATGCATCGGATTTATGGGGCAAAGATGTTCATTCAACCCAGACAATGATTCAGGAAGAATTAAATGATCCCGATGTTAAATCTCTTTGTATAGGGCCGGCTGGCGAAAATATGGTAAGATATGCCTGTGTCATAACGTCTTTAAAGAATGCAGCAGGCAGGACTGGTATCGGTGCGGTCTGGGGGTCAAAGAATTTAAAAGCCATTTCTGTACGGGGAACCCTGGATATCGAAATAGCCCATCCTCTGGAAGCACTTGAATATAATAAAGAAATAATAGACCAGGTTGTGTCTGCAAAAGTCTCCAAAACAATGCAGAAACTTGGCACTCCGTTTATCTGGGGAGTTACCAATTCTACCGGACTTGTACGGACACGAAATTTTCAACTCAATCAATTAACCCATTCCGATGATATTGAGCCTGAATCCATAGAAGAGGATATGATTGGTACAGCAGGCTGTTTTGGATGCCAGGTGCACTGCAGGGGGAAATATATTATAAAAGAGGGTGACTATAAGGGTACCTATGATGAAGGGCCTGAATATACATCCATTGGTGCATTCGGGGCAGAGGTCGGGTGTAGAAGTAAGAATACCGTGCTTGTGGGCAATCATCTGGTTAATTATTATGGTATGGATAATCTTGAAACCGGTTCTATGATATCCTGGGCAATGGAATTATATGAAAAAGGGATTCTTACAAAAGAAGATACCGGAGGGCTTGATCTTACCTGGGGAAATGATGATGCCGTGATACAGCTGATTCATATGATTGCAAAGAAAGAAGGGCTTGGGGCAATTCTTGCGGAAGGTCCTTTGCGTGCAGCAGAAAAGATTGGCAAGGAGTCATTACAATATCAGATACATGTGAAGGGAATGAGCAATCTTCATTCTGATGAACGCCCGACACCAGCGCTGGCATTGAATGTTGCTGTTTCATCAAGAGGGTCTGATCATCTAAGAGGAAGGCCTGCCATAGATCTTTACCATCTTCCTGAAACATTTTTACGGGCAAGATATGGAAATCCTGTTCCCTATGATGGCCCTTTAACTTCTGATTTCAGAGATTATGAGGGAAAACCCTGGCAGGTTATCTGGCAGGAAATCTGTTATGAAGCAGTGGATTGTCTTGGAATCTGTAAATATCATACGGTATTTTTAGGACCTAATATGCCGGCTTTTGATGAATGGGTAAAGTTGATCTACCTTAATACAGGTATGAAATTTACGGCAAGAGAAATCTGGGATGCAGCTGACCGGGCCTATACCATGGAAAGACTCTTTAATATAAGAGAAGGTCTTGATAGATCTCAGGATAACCTTGTTGATCGGTATTTTGATGAACCGGTTCCCTTAGGGCTTCCAGGTATCAGGGGCCGATGCATAGACAGGAAAAAATTTACAAAAATGCTTGATGAATATTATGAGCGCCATGGATGGGATGAAAAAGGGGTGCCCAAAAAAGAGACGTTAAAGAAACTCTCTCTTGAAAAGGAACCATCAGGCTTATTATAACAGATGAAAAGTTTAGACTTAAAAAGAGTATTAAGGTTAAGTCTAAACTAAAAATATTTAGGAGAAACGGTAATGGAAAAGGTATTGGTTATAGATCCGGAAAAATGCACTGGATGCAGGATTTGTGAACAGGTCTGTTCTGTGTGGCATGAAAAAGTTGTCAATCCTTACAGGGCAAGAATAAAAATCATAAAATGGGAAATGGAGGGGAAGGTTCTGCCAATGGTGTGCCGGCAATGTGACGATGCCCCTTGTCTTGAAGTTTGCCCTATGGATGCCATCTCAAAGGAAAATGAAACAGGTATTATTTTTATTAATTATGATAAGTGTATCGGCTGCCGCATGTGCGTTTCAATCTGTCCTTTTGGTGCCATGAGCTATGATTTTGTGGGTAATAAAGTGATGAAATGTGATCTGTGTGATGGCGATCCTCAATGTGTTCGATTTTGTGACGCCCAGGCCATCAGATTTGAAGATAAAGCCACTGCCAATGAAAAAACCAGAAGGAAAGCTGCCAAACAGGTTATGGATGCAGTAAATTAATAATGGAACAGAGAAAAAATAATTGTATCATTAATGATACCAGAGAAGAACTGATTAAATTTTGGGATAGTGCTAATCCGGGTGAAGAAAAAAAACTCCTTGCCAGAGCAGCGGGTATCTTCACCAGGATAACCCATGGACAGGAACTTCAACAGCCTGTTAAGGCGCTTGAAGATCTATTTTTGGTATTGACCCAATGCCAATCCTCTGCCTGTTTTAGTGCCGCTTCTTTGATTGACGTTTTGTTGAATAAACATAAAAAATTACTTCTTTCTCATATCAGTGATAAAGAATGTCCTGCGGGGTGCTGTTTTTTTTGTTCCCAAGAAAATATTCCGCCATGCCAGAGAGCGTGCCCTGCCGGAATTGATATACCAGGGTTTATGGCCCAGACCGGGAGAGGAGAATTCCAGAGTGCTGTGGGGATTATTTCAGAAAATAATCCTTTTCCGTATGTGTGCGGGATGATCTGTCCTGCGCCTTGTGAGGATGCCTGTTTACGAAATCTTTTTGATGAACCCGTATTTATCCGTCCGTTAAAAGCGGTTGCTGCAAAAGGGGCGGAAAACTCAAAGGGCTATCCTGAACCTGAAACAGCGCCTTTAACCGGTAAAAGAATTGCCATCATCGGTTCTGGGCCTGCAGGGCTTTCAGCTGCTTTTTATCTTGCTAAAAAAGGCCATACCCCTATTATATTTGAATCTGAAGAAGAGCCGGGCGGCATGTTGAGATATGGGATTCCTGAATTTCGTCTTTCCAGAAAAATTCTTAACAGAGATATTTCATGGATTACGAGTCATGGGGTAAAAATTCATACAAAAACACGTAAAAATGACATCACCCAGTTGTTTGATGAAGGGTTTAATGCTGTATTTCTTGCTACGGGAGTACACCTTTCCAGAAAAATTCCGTTTAAAGGGAATGATCTTGCGTATGTGCTTTCAGGGGTAGATTTCTTGAAAAAGGTTAATAAAGGAGAAAATCCCCTTGTCGGGCCTGATGTTGTTGTTGTCGGAGGCGGCAATGTTGCCGTGGATGTTGCCATGGCGGCGCTGCGTCAGGGAGGGGAAAATGTGCATATGGTATGTCTTGAAAATAAAGTAGAGATGCCTGCATCACCGCATGAATTGAGAAACGCCACTATGGAAGGCATTGTTGTTCATAATTCCTGGGGGCCATTTGAGGCGAAAAAAGATCATACCTTTGAGTCCATTTTCTGTAAAAGTGTATTTGATGAAAACCAAAGATTTTCTCCTGTTTTTGATGATACCCAGCGCATGACCCTTAAAGCTGATCATCTGATCATTGCAGCGGGTCAAGCTGCTGATCTCTCATATCTTGAAACAGAGAAAAAAATAGATATTGCAAAAGGCTTGATTGCTGTTGATAAACAATCCTATGCAACTGACAGGGAAGGGGTCTTTGCAGGCGGTGATGTGGTAACCGGCCCGAATATTGCTGTTGAAGCTGTGAAAGCAGGAAAAGAGGCTGCCATTGCCATTGATGAATGGTTACAACAACAGCAGAATAAGAATAAGACTGCCTCTATCTCTTCACATTTGCCGGTTGCTAATTCCCCGCTTTCAACAAATTTATTACCCCCCTTACGGGTTGATGCCCCTCATCGTATGAAACCGAAAAGAAGCCTTCTTTTGGAACAGGATCCAAATACCAGAAAAAAAAATTATCTTCCTGTTGAATTTGAACTTGAACCGGAAAGTGCTGTTACAGAGGTAGGGAGGTGTCTCAGGTGTGATATCTGTATTGGGTGTGGGTTGTGTCAGTTTGTTTGTAGTGAAATGGGCATTGACGCGATCCAACTTGTAAAGAGTGAAAAAGGTCGTTTTGTAATGCATCATTTCACTACTATTTCTGCTAAATGTATTTCCTGCGGTGCCTGTGGCGAGGTTTGCCCTACAGGCGCTATCCTGCAGGTACAAGAAGAGCAGCTGAAAAGGACAGAATTTACGGGGACTATTATGTGTGAAAATGCGCTGCTGAAATGTTCAAACTGCAGCAAGCCTATAATGCCTGAGAAATATTATGATTTTATGGGAAGTAACGATTTTTTTAAATCACATGCGATGGATTCTCTTCGTCTTTGTGATGCTTGTAAACGGCAGAAGGCGGCAGAAAAAGAAAAAATATATTTAAAGCATTAACCATTAACTTTATATTTTCCCTGAAGAACGCCTAACATAGGAAAGCGGGGGGGGTATACATAAAGTTGACGTTATGAAAAAAAATGAAAGTAAATATCAGCGATATATACAATACCAATAGGCTTCCCACCTTTTAATACAGGAAGTCTATGGTATTTATTTTTTACCATACGATCCAATATAACCATAAGATGTTCATCAACCGAAGCGCCAACTATATTAGTGCTCATAAGTTGTCGTACTTCTTTTCCTTTAAGATTTTTCATCGCTATATCAAATTGTTCAGTCCATGATACCTGGTCGCCACTTATCCCATAATTTAAAAAAGTGGGCCGCAGATGATAAAGAATATCAGCCATTGTGATTATTCCCACAAACATATTTACGTTATCAAGCACCATAAGACTGGTGGTTTTGTCACCGGTTTCTCTGATTTTGCCGTTTAAAATCATTTGAATAGCTTTTTCAACAGTTTCATCAAACCGAATTGTATCAAAATCAGTGACCATAATATCTTTAACAAATGTTTTCATAATTTTCTTTACACCTAATTCATTTATAAAATTAAAATTCATAAACAGTTAAGATAGGATAATCCATACAACATGGGATTGCAAGCACCATTTGGTCTGGATTCCAAGATATTAGAAAACAGAATATCCGGTCCTCTGAAATGACCCATATCTGATTATTTCAAGCTCTCTTTTGCCTTTATCTGTTTTTTAAAAAAGGTTTGAAACGTTTCTTCAGTCAGCGTGGGTTTCTTGTCTCTGAGTTGCACTAAAGAAATTTCATTAATCACTTTTTTTTTAGAGGGAAAAATCGGAATTATTTTTCCTGTTTCAATTTCTTCCCAGATCAGATGATCGGCTGTAATGGCCAGCCCCATCCCAAGCCTGACACAATTTAAGAGTGCCTGGTGGCTTTCAATGGCCATGATGATATTAAATTTTAAAATTGATTTTTTGAAATAATGCCAGAACCAGTGTTTCAAAATAAAGGGTTCATGTTCGTCAGTAATAAAGTTCATTGACATAAGGGTTTCAAAGGAAATATTTTTTTTCATCGTATTTTCAAAATACTCTTTTGAACTTGCCAGAACAAAGGTTTCTTCTGCCAGAAGATCTATTTTGTATTGTTCCGGTCTTCCCAAAAACTGGTCTTTGGCTGAAAAATAATCAATCACCACAAAATCAAGCGATCCGCTATTTAACATATCCAGGAGCTGGTCCGGTTCTTCAAGCCTTATTTTAAAGGTCACCTGATTGTACTTTTCTCTAAAAGCTTGACAAATGGCCGGGAAATATGTCTTTCCAAATTCAAGAGGCGCGCCAATTCTGAGCCGTCCGTAGGGGTAGTCCATTGGTTTTGAAATATTTTTGATTTCGCTGCCTAAGGTTTCCATAAATGGTTTAACCATGTCAAACAGCTTATCTGCTGCCCGGGTGGGAATAATTTTTTTGTGACGTCTGATAAACAAAGGGGTTTTTATTTCAAATTCAAGTTTTTTTATGTGCTGGCTTACGCCCGGCTGGGTAAGATGAAGATTTTTTGCCGCCATATTAATGCTTTGCAATGAATAGACATGGTAAAATATTCTTAATCTGTTTAAATCAGGTAGCATAATCAATACTTATTCAATCGATAATAAAGATTAATTTTACTAATTTATATCTTTAATCTATGTTTAAAACAAGCAAAAGAATCATTTAATTACGACCACCCATGAGGGCTATCAAGTGTTACCGATTACATTATCCATATTTGCCTGTTTCGGCTGGGGCACCGCAGATTTTATCGGAGGGCTTAAAAGCCGTAACCTGCCCACTCTCAGCATTTTGATGATCTCCTCCCTAGTGGGGACTTTTCTTCTTGGTGGACTTCTTTTTTTGTTGGACAACCCCCTGCCCAATGATCCGCTTCTTTTCTGGGCCATCCCGGCAGGGTTCATAGGAGTTATCGCTATATTTCTATTATATCGCAGCCTTGCTGTAGGGACCATGTCTATCCTGGCTCCCATTAGTGCAACAGGCGTTATTCTGCCGGTCATCTGGGGAATTTTTTTTGGTGATACCCTGTCCGGTTTAAGCCTGTTGGGTATTGTCATTGCCATTTTGGGGTCATTAATGGCGGTCATGGAGAAGAATTCGGGGAAAACCGGAAAAAAACTCACCAAAGGCGTCGGGCTTGCTGTTGGCTCAGCATTTTTAGTGGGATTCTATTTCATAACAATGGACAAGGCCTGCACCCATCACCCGATCTGGGCATCCATGATCATGAGATCATCCGGACTCATCCTTTTGATCCCTTCGCTCCTTTTTGCAAAAGTTAGCGTTAACGTCGGAAAAATTCAATTACCCTATATTCTTCTAATGGGCTTCATGGACACCATGGCTGCGTTTTGCTTTGCTCTGGCGACTTCAAAAGGAATGCTCAGTCAGGTTGCTGTCATAAGCTCCATGTATCCTGCCGTTACTATTATCCTTTCAATGATTATCGCAGGCGAGAGAATACAGAAAATCCAGTTTTCCGGCGTCATTCTCGCCATAACAGGTATCGCGCTTATATCTGCGTTTTAATATTATCGTGAATCCTTAGTTGCTTTTTTTGATGAAACGAGTTAATTTTCAATCTGAATAATAACTGGCTGTTATTAAAATCTCCAAATAGATAAAGGATTTGATTTATTGATGATTCTTCTTCGGATGGTGAACCATAATTTCAAACAATCCGTATCATCTGCTGGTATCTTTGTTTTTTGTATCATCAGTCTCTTTTTTTTGTCAGGATGCGCGGTCATCATATCATCCGCCACATCAGACATGATGGAACATCTTTCCGACACGATTGTAAACAATGACGATTTAACTCTGGTAAAGACCGGGGCCCCGGCCTATTTGCTGATGATCGACAGCCTGATCAGCAAAGATCCGAGAAATGAAACCCTGCTATCCACGGCCAGCATGTTGTACACTGCCTATGCAGATTTATTTGTAAAAGATGTTGGCCGATCCCGAAAAATGGCTGATAAAGCCCTGAATTATGCCAATCAGGCTATTTGTCTTGAGAAAAAAGATGCCTGTATGCTTAAATCCAAAACATTTGAAGACTTTGAAAAAATTATGTCAACGATGAAGAAAAAACAGGTTCCCGCCCTTTTTGCCCTTGGCAATGCCTGGGCCGGTTGGATCATGGCCAATAAGAATGACTTTAATGCCATCGCAGACATGTCATATATTGAAATCATCATGCAAAAGGTAATTGAACTTGATGAAACCTATAAGGACGGTGCTGCATATCTATACCTAGGAACACTGGCAACCTTTCTGCCGCCTGCTCTTGGCGGCAAAACCGAATTGGGCAAACGTTATTTTGACAGGGCTGTCAAATTATCCCAAGGAAAAAATCTGATGGTAAAGGTTCTTTATGCAAAATTGTATGCAAAGATGGTATTTGACAGAACGCTTTATGATCAATTGCTAAAAGATGTAATAGCTGCCGATCCCTATGTGCCGGGCTATACCCTTGTAAATACCCGGGCTCAACTACAGGCCAGGGAATTGATAGATGGTGCGGATGATTATTTTTAAATGATGTTAAACCGGAGATATCCATGATTTTCCAAATTCTTAAACAGGTGGTGTTGATACTGTTTATTATGCTCACAACAAATACTGTCTATGCTGTCAAACTGAAAATAGCCACCCTGTCACCCGAAGGCTCCATGTGGATGGAAAAAATGCGGATGGGTGCAAAACAGGTTGCCGAAGAAACCGATAATCGTGTGATATTCAAATTCTATCCTGGCGGTGTCATGGGCAATGATAAAACGGTTTTAAGAAAAATCCGTATTGGCCAGCTGCACGGCGGCGCTGTTGTGGGTGGAAGCCTTTCCCATTTTTTTCCGGCAAATCAGATCTATGCACAACCTTTAAAATTTAAAACTCTTGAAGAAGTGGGCTATGTCAGAAAACATATGGACCAGTATATTATTGACGGCCTTGATAAAGCCGGATTTGTGACGTTTGGGCTCATGGGCGGTGGATTTGCATACATTATGTCACAAAAACCCGTAGAGACGGTACAGGATCTAATAAATCAGAAAGTATGGATTCCGGACAATGATAAAATCAGCCGGGATTCCATAAAGGCCTTTGGCCTCACCCCCATTCCCCTGCCCATTGCAGATGTTCGAACCAGCCTCCAGTCCGGTTTGATTAACACGGTGGCAACCTCTCCTGTCGGCGCTATTGTACTGCAATGGCATACCCAGATTAAATATGTAACGGACATGCCCCTGATTTATCTGTATGCCGTACTTGCCATTGATAAAAAGAAATTTTTAAAAATCGCGGAATCGGACCGGAAAATTGTCACACACGTCATGACCAAAGCATTGAAAGAAATTGATATTCAAAACAGGGAAGATGATATTAAGGCAATCCAGGCGTTGAAAAACAGGGGGATAACATTTATCACCCCGTCACAGGATGCCCTAGATGATTGGCAAAAAGTGGCCGATACGGCATCAAAAAAAATGATCGAATCCGGAATCCTGCCCCGGGATGTGGTTGATCAACTGGATGTGCACCTAAAAAATTTTCATTCAAACACAGACCTCACCAATGACCCGTAAAAAAACGTCTTTCACCCGATATATCATTACGGTCCTTCAAAAGATTGAGGACAGTATTCTTATCGGGCTTCTGCTTTCAATGATCTTCATGGCCGTACTGCAAATTGTTATGAGAAACCTGTTTGACTCCGGGATTCTCTGGGGCGACGAGCTTATCAGGGTACTGGTTTTATGGATCGGCCTTATCGGTGCGATGGTTGCCAGCAGGAACAACCATCACATCAGTATTGATGTGATATCCCGGTATCTTCCTGACAGAATCAAAAAACAGACAACGCTTATGATATCTATTTTCACAGCACTGATTTGTGCTGTGATGGCATATTTCAGCCTTGAATTCGTGATGATGGAAAGAGAGGATGGTCTTATAGTATTTGCAAATATCCCGGCCTGGGTCTGTGAAAGCATTATCCCGGTTTCATTTGCCATTATCTGTCTCAGGTATATTTTATTTTCTTTCACCGGCTTTTCTAAACTGTTTAAGCGCATCCCGCAATGATAGTTTTACTCATTGCCATACTGATTCTTTTTGCTCTTCTGGGAGCACCGCTTTTCAGCATTATCATTGCTGCCGCCATGACGGGGTTTTATTTAAGCGATATTAATTTATCCGTCATGGCCATAGAACTGTATCGTATTGCAGACACCCCGATTCTCCTGGCATTGCCCATGTTTACCTTTGCCGGATATATGCTGGGTGAGAGCAATACCTCGGGACGTCTTGTCAGACTGACCCAGGCCTTTTTCGGATGGATGCCGGGAGGGCTTGCCATTGTTGCTTTTATTGTCTGCGCCCTTTTTACGGCCTTTACCGGAGCGTCAGGGGTCACCATTGTCGCTATGGGGGCACTGCTGTATCCGGCGCTGAAAGAGGCGGGTTATAAAGACAATTTCAGTCTTGGGCTTGTAACGACCTCCGGGAGCTTAGGGCTTTTGCTTCCCCCGTCTCTTCCTCTGATCCTGTATGGGGTGATTGCCCAGCAGATGAGTTCAGGGCAAGAAATCTCAATTGAAAAATTATTTATTGCCGGCATTCTGCCTGCCATTTTAATGATACTCCTTCTCTCCTTATGGAGTATCTGGGCCAACCGGAAAGCCCCTGTCCCATTAACATCTTTTTCTTTAAAAAAGGCCTTATCTGCTGTCAGGGAGTCCATCTGGGAAATTCCGCTGCCCATATTCGTATTTACAGGCATTTACTCAGGATTTTTTGCCGTTTCCGAAGCAGCTGCCGTGACAGCGATGTATGTACTAATCGTGGAAATCTTTATTTATAAAGAAATTCGGCTGTCCCGACTTACCGCCATCGTCAGGGATTCAATGGTGATGGTGGGAGGAATCCTTTTAATACTGGGGGTTTCCCTGGGCTTTACAAATTACCTGATTGATGCTGAAGTGCCCATGAAGTTGTTTGACCTCTGTCAGACCTATGTGACCAGTAAGCTTGTTTTTTTAATTCTTTTAAATATCTTTCTTTTGATTCTTGGAGCCATGCTGGATATTTTTTCAGCCATTATTATCATGGTCCCTCTGATGCTGCCGGTTGCATTGGAATATGGGGTTGATCCCGTTCATCTGGGTATCATTTTTCTTGCCAATATGCAGATCGGGTATTTTACCCCGCCTGTGGGGATGAATCTGTTCATTGCCGGGTACCGGTTTAATAAACCCATTATTGATATTTACAAAGCCACTATCCCGTTTATGCTGGTTCTGCTTCTGGCCGTCCTTATCATTACCTACTGGCCCTGGCTCAGCCTTGTTTTGATTTCTTAACCTGCTAAATATTTATCATATATATCAATAACATGTTCTCTCATTTCTAAAAAATGAGTTTGGGGAATCTCAAGGCTCTTCTCCTGGAGATTAAGCCTGTGTATGGCCTTTCGCATGACAAGATAGGCATTTTGGAGTCGTTCACTCTCACATCCTGTGCCCTTTGATTGCTTTAAATCAAAAAAATCCTTTTTGTATTTTAAGCGCTCGTCCCGCATTCGTTCCCGCATATCACCGACTTCTTTTTTTAATGCTTTGGCATCCCTTTTTTCTGTCAGAACAGTCTTTCTGATCTCATTGAACCTTGAACAAAGCGCTTTATCGCCTGCAACAGGCCTGGCCCTGATCAATGCCTGATGCTCCCATGTCCAAGCCTGATTTTTCAAATAATCTTCAAAGGCATCGATGTGGGAGACAATCATTCCGGAATTACCCCCCGGTCGCAGCCTCATATCTGCTCCATATAAAGTACCTGCAGGAGTATGCAGGGTTAAAGCATTAATGATTCTCTGTCCCAGGTTTGAATAAAACCGGATATTATCAATGCTCTTCTTCGCTTTTCCCTGTGTAACCCCTGATTTTCCCTTATGCAAAAAGACAATATCAATATCTGATTTATACCCCATTTCAAGGCCGCCTACTTTACCGTATACGATAACAACAAACCCGCAATGATAGAGGTTCCCATCTGACAACCCCTGCGGAATACCATATTTTTGTGCCACAATATCCCATGAACTTAAAAGCACTTGAGCAAGAACAGTCTCTGCAATATATGTCAAATGATCACTGACTTTCATTAAGGGATAATTTCCACTTATATCTGCTGCAGAAACCCGCAGGTAATTGACTTGCCTGAAAATACACAGTTCCTCGATTAAAAACTCAACATCGCCTGGCGGGATACTTGCCATACGGTTCTTCAGCTCTTTTTCCAGGGCCTGTCTGTCAGGTGGAGAATAGAGCGTGGCAGGATGCATGAGTTCATCCAGCAATACTGGATGCTTTGAAAGGAAAGAAATAATCCAGGGGCTTTTCTGAGCAAGAGTAATCAATGTTTCAAGCGCCCGTTTGTTTTCTATGAGCAAAGACAGATAGCAGGTTCTTCTTTCAATAGTGATAATTAAATCAATTAATTTGACCAAGACAGCATCGGGGTCATTTTGCTCACCGATCTTCCTAAGCAGAACCGGAATCAGCCTTGCCAGTTTTTTCCTTCCATTGGATGTCAGCCTTTTGGTATTGGGATGTTCTTCAAGAGATCTTAAAATACTTAATACCCTGTCAGGTTCCTTAAAACGACCAATGGCTATAGAATCTGCAGCAAATTGAGGATCATTAATATTGATCCATAATTCTTTAAGATCC
>JAFCZY010000264.1 GCA_019314105.1 Deltaproteobacteria bacterium | reverse complement strand
ATTGCCGCAAAAATAAAAATGGACCAGGGGGATATAAAAGGTGCAGAATTGATGAAAGCCCTGGCCGTTGACCATAAATCGGAATGGGGACAGTTTTGACGGTTCAAACGTCAACGTTAAAGCAAGCATGACAATTTTTGGCAAAAGATTTCAAAAATTGTTTATTATTTGATTATTTCTTCCCACATAAAATTTTTTAATTCTTCTCTGATTGCAATCGCTGTTTCAGGCGTATTCATAAGATAAAACGTACAGCATTAAAGATAATTCACAGGTATTTGGATAATCTTGTCAGTGAGCAGCTCGATTCTTTTCCCTCTGTTAATCAGGATGCCGTAAGTTGTCTTTGTGTCCGCAAGAAAATTTTTTAACCCCCGTAGAGCGGTTCGATTTACTGTGGAATTGAGTTTTATTTCTATGGGAACAGGGCCAAATCTGCCATCTATGACAAGGCCTATCTCAGATTTGTCGATGGTTCGATAATAATTAAACACGAGCCCGGTGGCCATTGTAGATTGTAATCCCCGGATGATTTCTTCAATGACAAAGCTTTCAAAAGAGAATCCTGCTACCGGATGAATGAGCAGGGAATCCAGGTTATTTATTTTTAAAAAATAGTGTAACATCCCTTGGTCCCTGAAAAATCCTTTCCTGGCTTTTTGTACTTTTTTTAATGAATTTTTAGTATAAGGTTCAAGATTTCTCCATAAAAATGTCTGATGAATAATATCAAGATAATCCTTGATCGTTGAAACGCTGACTTCAAGGGATCTTGCCATGTCGCTCATATTTAGCTGATGACCTGAAAATTGGGCAAGCAAGGTGAGAAATCTTCTAAAACTATGAATATGGAGGCGGGGAAAAAGCATTCGTATGTCTCTGCCGACATAGTTCATTATATAATTTTCCATCCACTGGAGATGAAAATCCGGGTTTTTTTCGCTTTCAATGAGGGGTTCAGGAAATCCCCCCTTAAACCAGATATGCAGGGTTTGATTTAGATGCTGTGAGGGACGAAGCTGTAAAAAGTCATCTAATTTTACCGTATCATTCGTCAGTAACTTAAATATGTCCGGGAGCTCTGTCTCATAGTATTCACACGGTTTAAACGGCCACATTTCCATGGTTGCAATGCGACCGGCAAGGCTTTCGGTTATTCCTTTGACAATGTCAGGAGAGCTTGATCCGGTTAATATAAACCGTCCCTTTTTTCCCCGATCATTATCAATCACCCCTCTGAGAACCTTGAAAAGATCCGGATACTGCTGCGCCTCATCAATGATTACATTCTTGGTATTAAGCGCAAAAAAGGCAACAGGATCACTTGATATAAGTTGATAATCATCCGGGCTTTCAAGATCATAGTATTTCCAGTCAGGCCGCAATTGTTTCACCAGGGTGGATTTGCCGCATTGCCGGGGACCGACAATGGCTACTACCGGAAACATTGCCAGCAATTGGTTAATTTTCTTTTCTATAACTCGTTTTTTACCCATGATATTTACATTCTACTCATAAAAATCATGGGTGTCAAGGTATTGTTTCAGGCAGGATTCTTTTTCCTATATCCGGAGCTGCATTGAGCGTGGTGTCACAGGCAAAAAATAAAAAATTGACAAAATATACCAGATAGGTATATTATTCATACCATGAAATTTGAATTTGATCCTGTAAAATCAAAAACTAACAAAAAGAAGCATGGGATTGATTTTATTGAAGCCCAAGCGCTTTGGAAAGATCCCGACTTATTGGAAATTCCGGCGAGAACGATGGATGAACAGAGGTTTTTGGTTGTTGGAAAGATAGCAGTAAAACATTGGTCAGGCGTTATCACATATCGTGGGGAGAATATAAGGATTATCTCTGTGCGCCGGGCGAGAGATGAGGAGATTGAGATATATGAAAGCTAAAGACTTTGACAAAAAGTTTGATGAAGGAAAGAGCATTGTAAAACATCTGGATCTTTCAAAAGCCAGACGATCTGAGCAGGAGCAAAAAAGAGTCAATGTGGATTTCCCGATCTGGATGATTCATTCTTTGGATAAAGAGGCTAAGCGGCTCGGTGTTCCCAGACAGTCAATTATCAAGATCTGGCTTGCAGAGAGATTACAGCAAATCTCAGCCTGAAAGCCGGATTTTTCCGGAACATAGCCGCAAAATTCAAAACAAACATGACAATTTTTGGCAAAAGATTCCGAAAAATGTCCGGAATTTTGAATTTACCACAAGAAATATCCCATAATTCGTTACAGGATATTTATAATTTATAATTTCATATGATCATGTTCCAAACTGATTACTCTACGTTTGTCACAGGCGGGTGCAGCAAGCTTAAAATTTCCTGTGAAAAGAACAAATCACCTGATGCAAGTTTTACTTTATTTATTCAGACATATTAACATTTTAACCAAACAATGATATTATAATAAAAAATACTGTTTGGTCAAAAATAAAAAACAGGAGATCATAATGAAGGCAGAATTTACAGCAATCATAGAGACCGTACCCGAGGGCGGCTTCTGGGCTATCTGCCCGGAGGTTCCTGGTGCCAATGGGCAGGGTGAGACGATAGAGGAAACCAAGGCTGATTTGCGGCAGGCTATTGAGTTGATCCTGGAGGATCGCAAGGCTGATATTCTTCGAGGGTTGTCTGACGACACTATCCAAGATACGGTGATGATTGGATGAAACGACGAGACTTGGCGCGAAGGTTGAGAATCGCGGGTTGCTACCTGAAACGGGAAGGAGCCTCACATTCACTTTGGATTAATCCGAAGAATGGAGCGATTGAAGCTGTCCCTCGGCATACTGACATTAAAGAACCATTGGCAAAGAAGATTTTGAAGAATCTTAATGCAGATTAAATGAGCGAACAAGATTGGTTTAAAACAAACATGACAATTTTTGGCAAAAAGTTTCAAAAATTGTCTGGAATCTGGAATTTACCATAAGAAATATCCCATAATTCGTACAGACTATTTGCAATTTATAATTTTATTTAATCGTGTTCCAGATTTATTCCCCTGCGTCAGTTCTCGGCTGATCACCTTACGTCCGCTGGATGGACATGGCAACCCTCTCTAATCTTCAATCCGCTGACCGGCAAAACTCGTTTCACTCAAACAGTTGCCGGTCTTAACGCTCCTTTCATCAAGAGTGGATAAGCAAAGATCCATATGCTCCCATAAGGCAACCAGCCCTCAACTGACGGGAGCAGCAAGCTCGGAAATACGCGTTGTAAATAATAATAATAATTTTTATATCCATTGTTTAGTGCTATGCATGGCTATTTTGCGATTGCTTCCAGTTCCGGTTCGGGGTGTCTTGTCACGACCGGTTTGCCTGTGATTTTTATCAAAGTTCCAACGGTCTGAAATGGTTAAGACGGCAGCCTGTTTGAGCGAAGCGAGTTCTGCCGTCCAATGAAAGACCGATGAGAACTTTTAAAAATCATTCAGGCACAAGGGAGGATAAGATAACCTGGATCAGAACCCTTATAT
>JAFCZY010000263.1 GCA_019314105.1 Deltaproteobacteria bacterium | reverse complement strand
TGTGCAATGTGAATTATTTCTCCTAAACTGGTCGAGGTCGGCCGGCATTCAAATATTGAGCTTCTCACTCTCACAGAAATTTCAGCTCTTTCAGGGACTGAGGGAAATTTTGAAGTTTCTCTTATAGAACATCCGCGTTATGTGGATACAGACAAATGTATAGCATGTGGACTGTGTGCGGAAAAATGTCCTAAAAAAGTTGATGATGAATATAATGAGGCGCTTGGAAAAAGAAAGGCTATTTATGTACCCTATCCACAAGCGGTCCCTTTAAAATATGCAATTGATGAGACTTATTGTATTTATTTGAATAAAAATAAATGTGGGGTCTGTGAAAAAATTTGTCCTTCAGGTGCTATAAATTTTAAGGACACTAAAAAAGAATTTTCGCTCACCGTAGGGTCAATCATACTTTCAACCGGGTTTAGTTCTTTTGATCCTTCAAAACTGGATAATCTTGGCTTTAACCAGCATCCTGATATTGTTACCTCAATGGGGTTTGAACGACTGCTTTCTGCAACCGGTCCTTTTGGTGGCCATTTATGCCTGCCATCAGATAAAAAACATACTAAACCCCCTGCAAAAATTGCATGGTTACAATGCGTGGGTTCAAGGGATGAAAATAAATGCAGCAATGGGTATTGTTCTTCAGTATGCTGTATGTATGCTGTGAAGCAGGCTGTTATGGCAAGAGATCACAGTAAAGAACCTCTGGATTGTGCCATATTTTACATGGACATGAGAACCCAGGGGAAAGATTTTGACAAGTATGCAGAAAACGCCAAAAAAGGCGGCGTACGGTTCATACAATCCAGAGTCCACTCTGTAATTCCATGCAAGGATAACAGCGGTATTGAAATGATGTATGTAAATGACTCAGGTCATATTGAAAAAGAATTATTTGATATTGTTGTTCTGTCCACTGGTCTTGAAATAGGAAAGTCCTCTGTTGAACTTGCAAAAATTATGGGTATTGAATTAGACCAATTTAATTTTATTAAAACAGACAGCTTTAACCCTGTATCAACCTCTTTACCCGGCGTTTATGCCTGTGGTGTCCTGACAGGGCCGAAAGATATCCCGCAGTCTGTAATGGAAGCAAGCTCTGCGGCGGCAGCAGCAACTGAAAAGATAGCCCTTGCAAGACATACAAAAACAAAAGAAATTACCCTTCCTGATGAGCGGGATACTTCCAGAGAATTTTCAAAAATAGGCGTTTTTGTATGTAATTGCGGAACAAATATCGGTGGCGTCGTAAATGTTCCGGAAGTTGTTGAATATGCGAGAACTCTTCCCGGGGTTACTTATGCTGAAGAAAATCTTTTCACCTGTTCTCAGGATACCCAGGATAAAATGGCTCAAGTCATAAAGGAACAAGGTTTGAACAAGGTTGTAGTGGCCGCCTGTTCTCCTAAAACCCATGAAGGTTTGTTCAGAGAAACTCTTATTAGTGCCGGTCTGAACAAACATCTTTTTGAAATGGCAAATATTCGAAATCAGGATTCATGGGTGCATTCAGGACAGCCTGAGCTGGCGACACAAAAAGCCAAAAAACTTGTGAGAATGGCCGTTGCTAAAAGTTTTCTTTTAACTCCCCTGTTCGAAAGCCAGTTACCCGTCACACAGTCGGCGCTTGTGGTTGGTGGCGGTATTGCCGGTATGACAGCCTCACTTTCCCTTGCGCGTCAGGGCTTCCCGGTTTCTTTGGTTGAAAAAAATCAAAACTTAGGGGGAAATGCAAGACTGCTTAACAAAACATATCTTAATGAAGACATTGGAGCGTATGTAAAACAGCTCATACAGCAAGTTGAAGAAAATGACCTGATTAATATATTTTTAGGTTCCGGCATAAAACATGTTGACGGTTTTGTGGGAAATTTTGAGACAACGATTGTATCCGGAGAATTTGAAAAACAAATTTCCCATGGCGTTGCTATTCTTGCTTTTGGTGCAAAAGAGTCAAAGCCGGATGAATATCTTTATGGGGAGCATCCGTCAGTCCTTACACATCTTGACCTTGATGCTGCGCTTAAAAAAGAGTCTTCCATTATTAAAAAAGCTAAAAATATTCTTTTTATCCAGTGTGTTGGATCAAGGAATGAAGAATATCCTTATTGTTCAAAAGTCTGCTGCACCCATTCCATCCAAAGCGCTATTGAAATTAAAAAATTAAATCCTGAAGCAAATATTTATATTTTGTACAGGGATATCAGAACATATGGTAAACGGGAATTGATTTACAAACAGGCAAGGGAACTTGGAATTCTCTTTTTTAGATATGATTCAGATAATAAACCGATTGTAATATCCGGTGAGAACAATGTTATTGTAGAATTTGAAGACCATATCTTAAAACGAAAACTCTCTGTTGATGCTGATATCCTCTGCCTTGCCTCAAGAATAGAAGCAAGAAACAATATTAAACTTACTCAGGCATTTAAAGTTGTTTGCGATAGTGATGGATGGCTTTTGGAGGCTCATCAAAAATTACGGCCTGTTGATTTTGCAACGGATGGAGTTTTCCTATGTGGGATGGCTCATTATCCAAAGCCGATTGATGAAAGTATTGCCCAGGCAAAAGCAGCGGCATCTAGAGCAATAACAACCCTTGCCAAAGACAGTATAAGCGTCGGAGGTATTGTATCAAAAGTGAATCCTAGACTTTGCTCAGGTTGTCAGGCTTGTATTGAGGTATGCCCATACAGAGCAATTGAAATGGATTATGAAAAAAATATTGTTGAAATAAACAGTGCACTTTGCAAGGGGTGTGGCGCGTGTGCGGCCACATGCCCTTCTGAAGCGCTGACCCTTGATGGATTTAATAATGAACAATTATATGCACAAATTAAAAGTGCAATGACCGCATAAATAAAAAAGGAGTTTTCTTTTGGAAACAGATATATTTGAACCAAAAATAATCGCTTTTATGTGTAACTGGTGTACTTATGGCGCGGCAGATCTTGCAGGCGTCTCAAGACTCCAATATCCACCGAATATCATACCTGTAAGGGTCATGTGTTCAGCGTCCATATCACCGCATCATATTTTGAGAGCCTTGCAGAGCAAAGCTGATGGAGTTCTGGTAGGCGGCTGACATATTGGAGACTGTCATTACCTGTATGGTAATCATATGACGATCAAGCGAATTACCTTCGTTCAGGAACTTTTAAAATTTATCGGACTTGAAGGACGTCTTCATCTTGAATGGATTTCCTCTGCTGAAGCCCAGAAATTTGTACAGGTTGTTACAGATTTTACGGAAAAAATCAGAGAAATGGGTCCTAACCCTTTAAATGTCGACAATGCTATTAAAGGAGTACGGAATTAGACGGACATCTGATTCCCCATGGATTTACCCATGAAAATTTAGATGAACTTAAGGAACTTAAGGTAAGTGAAAACCGCTATTCTCTTGAAAAAATTGCAACTCATCTATCAGAAAAAGATCCGGATCTTAAAATCGGTATGATTGCAAGAGATTGCAATCAACGGGCTTTAAATCTTCTTTATACGTGGAATCAGTTGAACCCTGAAAATATTGAAATTGTAAACGTTAATTGTTGCCCGTCACCACTCAAGCGCCATAGCAACTGCTCTTATTTGGAACCAAAACAGAGCGGAGAGTTTAAAAAGGAGCATGGCATTGATTATAATGCTGACCCTGACTCTCTTATGCAAACATTTAATAATAATGAACGATTTTCCAGATGGATGTATGAATTTAATAAATGTATAAAATG